>DATNHH010000138.1:0-5058 GCA_035605055.1 Nitrososphaerales archaeon | reverse complement strand
GCCGTTAGGGCGGTCACGAGAAGAGTAGCGTCAACTCCTCCATTTACACAGGTCCCAAAGGCATTTTTCCACGGATCGACATTAAAGATCCGTGAAGTGGTAGCACCTACGGCAGCATCGATTGATATGGCGACACCAAAGACGACGACGCCTAGCAAAAGCAGGTATGGAGAGACAGGGATGAAATAAAGTCCTAGTCCGAAAAAGAAAAGCGGCTCGAAAAATCCGTAAGTGAAAGCGTGTAGTTTGGTCATCAGCAGAGGTCGATTCGCAAAGAACTTCTGAAGCAGTAATCCCAAGAAAAGTGCGACGAGCGCAGAGTTAAACCCGGTGAGTTGACCGAGGAAACCGGTGAGCAGAAGGAGCCCGATTATTATCGCAAACACGGCCTCCCGACTGTTGAATCTCTTTTCGACAAATTCAAGCAATGGAATCATTACGTAGCGTCCGAAAAGTATGATCCCGATAATCGCAATGGAGAGCTCGGCGGCTATCAGCGTGAACGATTCTATAGTGAACGGCTTTCCGGCGAGGTCGTAAACAAACGAGAATACAACGACCGCCGCAATCTCGATTATGAGTACCTGCGAGAAGATCGAGGTGCCCTCATCCGTCCTCGCGAGTCCTGTGTCGGTGAGCAGCCTCGTTAGCGGCCCCGCGCTCGCCATGCCAGCCACTATCCCGATAATGAGGGCGGGAATCAGCTGGTGAAAAAGTAGGGCTGCAACAATCGTGATCGCACTGAATCGGATAGTGAACTGAAAGATGGAGAGCAGCATGTTCTTCTTTCCGAGCATCGATCTAACTCGCGTGGCTTCAAATTCCTCCGCCCCGCTGACAAAGAGTAGAAAGTTGATACCAAGGCTGATGAAAAGCGTAATCGGCGGGATTACTTGGATGAAGTTGAAGACCCCCGGTCCGATGAGGATGCCGGCAAGGATTGACCCCACAAACGGGATAAAGCCGATCTTTCGGAATGCTTCCTATCCAAGCTTTGCGAATATTACGAGGATGCCGAGATACAAGAGCGAGAGAAGTGACTCGCTAATTACCGGTATGAGGGACATGCTCGGCGAGTCGCCCTAAGACTTCGTTAACTTAAGCGTGTCTCAATAAGCAATTAGAATTTGGTTTCAAGAATTGTAGCTGGAAAATAAGAAAACTGAAAAAGTTATTCCGTAGAAAGTCCACTAATTTTTCCTAATTTTTTCTTTCTATTTTGAAAACTGATTCTCAAAGAATGATGTTCGTTTCAGTGCAGATGATCTCGGGAATTCATCCAACAAATTTCTATATATTATATAGGCGATCATATATCCTGAATTAGAAACGCTTGGCCTGATTTCAGATAGGATTTAAAACCACTTGAGACGAAATCACACTGCGCGGTCGTGTAATGCTCGATTCTCTTCTGAAAAATTTGATGCAGGGAATTACTCTTATCGAGGACGACTACGGCGCTGTTAACAGGATTATCTCAAAACAGCTCGGCACCTATGCAAACAATGCCGGGAAGAAAGTTTGCTTTCTCGAACCGCCCGAGACGAACAGCCAAAACATAGGCGGCGGCTATCCCGACAACGAGTTTGAGATTCCACCGGAAGACCTTGAGAATTCAGGTGCGGCGCAGAAAAACACAGTCGTTTACAGAACAGAGGAAAGGTACCTGCCGCTCGAAGAGCTAAAGTTTGACATCATAATTTTTGATTCCTTCTCAAGTTACGTTTTCGGTATGTCGGAGAAGGAGGTCGTCGATCTCGTGGAAGAGATTGTGAGGCTAGCGCGCGGAGGCAAGAGTTTTGTCTTGACTTCCGAGAGCCCAATGCTAACCGAGAGAGTGAACGCCTTCATCAGATCGGCAGCCGATACTGTCATCAAAGTAAGAGAAGAGATTGCTCAAAACAAGATCAACAGGTGGCTCTACATCCCGAAGATAATGGGAGGGAAACCGCTTGACAGAGTCGTCAAGATCACAATCGAGGACGACGGCGTGGACATCGACACGCGCGAGTTCGTTGGCTAGATCGTTCGAGACGAATCTAGAAATCGGCCACGGCCTTGTCTAATTGTCTTGACTCGGGGCCCTTTTTTCATTTCCGGGCCCCGAAGGGGCCCGGATTGGATAAAAGGAGAAAGAGGAATTTTTGGCCGAAATATTCAAGAACATAGACCGAAACCCGAGCTTGATGCGCGGCTTTTACGTGATGGGAGTGAAGAAGGATCAGCGCACCGGACACTATTTTGGAGTGGCTACATGGATCTCGCGTGACGATCCACTGCCCGGAAGACGCGCCGTTCCAAACAAATCACCAAATAACGGAAACGGACACGCGGAGCCAGTTCCTCCAAATCTGAATGGACTGGAAGAACACCCGAGTCATCAGATCAATGAAGGTCGTGAAATTGAGCAGAGTACGGAACGACCGCATCAAGCTGCGGAATTGCAGGATTCCCGATCTGAAATTCCCCAAACGAGGGGAAATGAAACGAGCGAGCGCAAGATAAGCCGTCATTGGTACTCCGACGACGCGTACGAACTTTGATTTCCAAGGACCGAGAATTTCTCGGCCCCATCTGTTTTCTTTTTTCTGAATTCATCCACTTGGGATGAGATTGGCAATTGCCAATGCATGATCTCACTCTATATGAAAGGTATTTATTATCGCCAAACTTGGCCTGAACCTACGGTTCTCTCATCCTTGAGAGGATCGCAGTTTTCGCAAGAGTGAAAAAATTTTGAATTCGGAAAATGAAAGGCGCGGAAATTTCTCCGCAATCTCGAGTAGGTAAAAAGGTCAGAGAAAAAATGGCAACAACAACATCGCAGACCGAAGCAGCTCCGGAAGCAGAGAAGGAATCTGTGCTAGGTGAGTCTTCGGAGATAATTAGTCAAATTCAGGATTTGCAGGGCGAATCTGAGAGCATCAAAGACATTCTCGACATGGAAAAATCCTACGCTGCAGAGGTTGCGACGATTATGAAGCAGTTCCTCGACCAAATCGGCAGGTCTTACGTTCTTGATCCGAGCCTTTTCCCCAGGCTTGGCCACGGAGTGAAGGAAGTGATCTTGACCCCCCAGGGCGTGTTTTTCCTCTCGTACAACAATGGTCTAAACATTGCGAGAACCGTCGACGACCTCTCTCCTGATAGTTTGATCAAGGTCCTCGAGCGCATTTTGCCGGACGTAAAGGCCTTCCTCACCGAGAGGAGACAGAAGCTCTCTGCCAGGGCAACGATGCTGGAAAAGGTTGCTGGCGAACTAAAGAGAGTCCCGAGCATTCCAAAGTCCGCGCGCGGATCACAGAAGGCTCAGCAACAAGCTTCGCAGTAGTCACAGGCTATCTCGACATCTAGTGGTAGTGGAGACTAGGGGTCTCCACTCTGCAATTTTAGCCGTCCAATGGCGAACAATTTGTTTCGCGTCGAGGGTAAGAATAAACGATTAACCTGAACTGGAGAATGATGAACTCCGAAAATTGGTTAAGATTACAATTGTAGCCGGCATTGGGTTAGTCGTACTCGGTGTGGTTGAACTAATCTCGGTGTTTGATTCCGGTTCTTGTACAGATGGCATGGTGGGAAGAGGCTGTCCGCCGTCAGATCCGTTTTTTTACAATATCTCAATTGCATTGATTGTACTGGGCTTCGTCGTACTTTTCTTTTCAAGATATGAGCCACTTTGTCACACGGAAGAAGGGTTCGGGAAAAACTTAGCCAGACTAACTTCTGTTAAGATTTCGAAAATCTCTGATAATGATAACCCCGACCATCTCTCCGTGACTCGAGAAATCAATTTTTGAAAGCATAAATCGATCTCACAACTGGCTGACTTGTAGCTACCATCAAATGCAGACCTCCCTCACGTTTTACGGCGGTATCGGCGAGATCGGCGGGAACAAGATCCTCCTTGAAGACAAGGGGACGAAAGTCTTCCTGGATTTCGGAAAAAGTTTTGCAGCCCGGGCAAAATTTTTCGAATGGACCGATAGACCTAGGACCGCCAACGGCGTCGGGGATTTTCTCGCGCTGGGAATCTTACCCGAACTAAAGGGAATCTACCGAAGGGATCTACTTCAACTCGCAAAGTTGCCGCAGGTCGAGGACAGGTCTGTTAGTGCAGTGATATTGAGCCATGCCCACTCTGATCACGCGGATTACATCTCATTTCTCAGGGAAGACATCGATATCTGGATGGGCGAAACTACTCACCGCGTAATCAAGGCGATCGAGGAAGAGAGGGATTCAAACATCGAGTACGAGATTACGGAGTTCAAGCAGCGGCCCATCAAGTACAAAGAACCGCGGATAAAGCGGGAGATCAAGACTTTTCGCACCGGGACAAAGATCAAAATTGATTCGATTGAAATCAACCCTGTGCACGTCGATCACTCATTGCCCGGATGCTACGGCTTCATAATTACCACAAGTTCAGGAACACTCGTCTACTCCGGCGACCTGAGGATGCACGGTACAAGACCCGACCTGACGCATGATTTCATCGAAAAAGCGAGAGAAAGCAAACCGGACTGGATGATGTGTGAGGGGACGAGGATCAACGAGACGAATGTTTCGGACGAAAAGTTCGTGTATGATACTTGCCATCAGTACGTGAAGCAGGCAAACCAGCGAGATCTATTCGTGTTCGCGGATTATTCATACAAAGACATCGACAGATTCCAGACTTTTTTCAAGGTCGCGAAAAATTCGGGAAGGAAACTGCTCATCACTCCAAAGACGGCAAGGTACCTACAAAGACTTTCTGAAGATGATCACGAGCTAGCAAAAGTGATTCCGAAGATGGAGGATGAATCGATCGGAATATACAAGAGCCGCGTAAAATCAGGCACTTACGCCGATGACGACTACGACGAATCCGATCTTGATCTATTCGACAAGTCTGAGGTCTGGAAATCTGGGGACGTTCATGAGAAAAAGTCCAAGGTCATCATGGCGATCGGCGGATACCATCTGCAGGAGCTGATCGATCTAAATCCTGGGAGGGGAATCTACATGCACTCCTCAAGCGAACCATTCAATGAGGAGGGAGAAATCGACGAG
>DATNHH010000137.1:0-3513 GCA_035605055.1 Nitrososphaerales archaeon | reverse complement strand
TTCATCTGCTTTACTTCTATATCCCCTAATTGGACAATTACGTCGCCGATTCGCAGTCCCACTTCATTTGCAGGACCCTCTCTCGATAGTCCAGCAACGAGTACCCCAATGTCTGCCTGTAAATTGTACCTCCGGGCTATTTGGGGAGTCAGGCTCATTCCCGAAATTCCCAGCCAGGGTCTCACCACTCTACCTTTTCCGAAGATTTGCTGCACTACCCGTTTTACCGCATTGATTGGAATTGCAAAACCTACTCCCTGAGCGAACGGGATCATTGCAGTGTTTATCCCGATGACGTGCCCGTTGATGTCAGCGAGTGGTCCTCCCGAATTACCGGGATTTATGGCCGCATCGGTCTGAATCAATCCCTCGAAGATAAATTCCGCCCATGGCAGTGGTCGTCCCAGTGCGCCAATAACGCCCAGTGAAGCGGTAGATCCGCCTGGTAATCCAAGTGTATTGCCAATTGCAAGCGCAAACTGTCCCACTTTGAGTGAGTCCGAATCTCCAAGCGTTGCAGCGGGAAGATTTGAATCGCTTCTTGCCCTGATTAGCGCGATATCCGTCGCGGGATCAGCTCCTGCTACCTCTCCTTCAAAGCTCCGTCCATCTCTCAGGTGGATCTGGACTCTCGATGCACCTTCAATGACATGGTTATTTGTAACGATGTATCCGTTCGAATCTATTATTACTCCAGACCCCTGTCCCTCCAGAGGTACGACTCCGTACCTTGGGCTTCTCGTGAGTCTCATGCTGTCGATCGCAACGACACTCTCGTTCAACTTGTCAATTGACGCGACAAGCTGATCCTGTAACTCAACTGCTGATACCATTCTAGTTCACTCCATTTCGAACTGGAAGTAGACCCCAGCTGACTTTTCTGAGAGGAGCCACTTTGATGTACAAGCCCTTCTCGCTCTCCTCGACTACTGCCCTGCCCCTAATCTCTATTCCCCTTGGCCTCCAGGGTCTGACTGTTACGAGATCGTCGATTACAAGCGCCACTCTGCTGTTATCTTTGATATTTCGAAACTTTAGGCTTTTTTCGAGGTTCCATCCACCGAAGTAAAATTGCTCGCCATCGAACTCAAAGGCTACTGGCACGACGTGCGGCTGATTTCTACCAGACGAAGTTGCTATTCTAGCTAGCTTGCTCTGACCGATAAATTCAACTTCTTCATCGGTGAAGGAAACTGTCTTCCGTTCCTCTTTCGTCATCATTCTGAAACATTCACAAACTGTGATCAAGGGCCGGTCAAAGTTATATAGTTAGTAGTTGTGAGTATGTAAGTTGGTTAGGAACACTTGAGCAAGTTGCAAGAGCTTGACCAGGAAGTTATCGACGAATGCAAGGTCATTCACACTCAGTGGAATGAAATCACCAAGGTATGGACGCTACCCCTCATACATTCTTTGGGTCTAGGGCAGCCTGCTAGATTCAACGAGCTAAAGCGAAGGATAGAGGGTATCAGTGCAACCAGTCTTTCGGAAAGGCTTACAGAGCTCGAAAAAATTGGGATAATCCAGAGAAAGGTTTTCCCGGACAGTCCTCCGCGGGTAGAGTACTCTTTAACACCAAAAGGTGAAGACTTGCAGGTTCTGCTAGAGAAATTTGCAGACTGGGTCAAGCGCTGGAACGAAAAGGCGAGGTAGCGCTGGAAATTAGATCAGACGCTAGCCCCAACAATCATCAGGATCAAAGTTAGTCCAAGTATTCCGGCTGCCGCTGATGCTCCGATTCGCATCCTCTGTTGCATTTGAGCAATGGCTGACTCAGACTGACCTGCCGCGCCGGTTGAACTCGACATCTGCTTCATAGTCTTTACTAGCTTGTTTGCAGTAGGATATACAACGCCCATGGCGATGATGTATGCCAGGAGTCCCAAAACAGCACCTGCTTCAATTAAGGGCAAACCGGAGCTGCTTGGAGCCAAAGTGGTTGATCTGGAAATGTAGCCGAAGAGAAGCACTCCGAATATTATAGCCCCGGTCGCGCTACCTGCAATGAATCTGATGTATCTTGGGAGAGTAGCGATTACAAACTCTGCTCTCGCTGCAGGTGCAATCTTTGCTAATGAAGGAGCTATTATCATTGAAAACAGCGCGGCGCCCCCAAACCATGTCACGATGAAGCCGATGTGCAAGATGAGAATGGCAATGAAGACTATGTCAGCCAAAGGGAATCTGGAGGATTCGAAGAAAAAAGGATGTAATATTGTTTTAGTTGCTGTGATGCGACAGTAAAGGATATAAGATGTCCTGTAATTTTACTGTAATGAGAACATGCCCAAGGAAGGCTTCAGTGTAATCACAATTACCCAACAGGCTCATGACAAGGCAAAGCAAAGATACAATCAGAAAGTTAGAGCCGAGAAACTAACGAAGAGTTTTTCCAAATACGTAAACGATCTGATAATTGAAACTATCGAAGCAGACGAGAACTTGTCGCTTGCTGCGCCATACATGCAGAAGATAGGACTACAGGATAACTCGATAATGATCAAAGATAACAAGATTGGCCGAATAGTCGAAGTTCAGGTCCACGGAAGAGATTTGATTTGTATGCTTGATGAGAAAAAGGACTGCGTGCACGTCGGCTACGCGTCCGCTATACCTGAAGTATATCGCTTGATGTCCGAGAGACGAAAGTAGAAAAACGCTTTATCAATCCGATAAATTCCTCGTAATCAAAATGCCGAGGATACTATCGGGCGACGAGATTGATCTGCTTGTCAGAAAAGTGATTGACGCAGATTCAGGAGAGCAAAAGCAGCCTGCTGGATTCGATGTTACGGTTAGTAACATTCATTCTTTCCCGCAGACGAGATTCGTTCTGGGAATTACAAAGGGAGACAATTCGACGTTAAGAGAGGTCCCCATCGTCGATGGTTCGTATTATGATCTTGAACCGGGAGCTTACTTCGTCGAGCTGAACGAGATTACCACAATTCCATCAGATGCGATCGGGATACTTCTTCCGAGATCGACCCTGCTAAGAAATGGTCTCGACGTTAGAACTGCTCTGTTTGATCCTGGCTATTCGGGCCAGCCAAAGGTCATGCTCGTGTGTCACAGACCTGTGCGAATACAAAAGTTCTCCAGAATCGGTCAGCTTGTGATATTGAAATCTGACAGGGAGTTTTCTCAAAAATATGCTGGACGCTATCAAGGGGAGCGAGCTTCTGGTTCGTCGACCAAGCCTTGATAATATTTTGGCAATTGTTCATCTCTCTGGTAAAACTCCTGCCCTAAAAATGGGAAAATAATTGGGCCAGTAATTCGAGCGGTTCCTATAAGATACCTTTTTACTGGAGGTTACTTTCATCTTGAAAAATCTCAGTTGAAGCGAGAAACCAGTCTTCCCGCAATTTCTATCCTATTCCTAAGTAGTCTCTTTTCTGGAATATTCTGGTTCAACTCCTCTGCAATTTTTCCGTTTATCGCCTCGGATCTGAATCTTGGCATATCTGTGTTGGGACTAATGTCAGCGAGTTTTCTTGCTGGCGTTGGATT
>DATNHH010000136.1:0-6666 GCA_035605055.1 Nitrososphaerales archaeon | reverse complement strand
CGTTAACCTTCAAGAAAGGAAAGGGAACGAAGATCTGGGATATCGACGGTAATGAATATCTTGATTTCATTCTCGCGATGGGTCCGCTGATTCACGGACACGCTCACCCCGCCCTGATCAAAGCAGTAACGGAGCAACTTGAGAAGGGGACGATGTTTGCAGTCTTGCACGACCTCGAAGTGGATCTTGCGGAGAAGGTCTGCGAGATGACTTCGCTTGACATGGTTAGATTCTCCAACAGCGGGGCCGAGGCGACGCAGGCCGCGATAAGGCTGGCAAGAGGCTACACGGGGAAGAAAAAAATCATAAAGTTTGAAGGCGCCTATCATGGCGGCCATGATTATGTTCTCGCTGGCACGGGGGGAACTCCTCCGATGGGGCCTTCCACTTCACTTTACACTATTCCAGCATCGTGGGGCATCCCTGAGGAAACTCTCGCGAATACTATCTTGGTTCGATGGAACGACTTTGGCGCTCTAAAAAAAGTCGTGAATCGCCACGCGAACGAAATTGCAGCCATCATCACAGAGCCTATTCTGATGAATCTGGGAACGATCCTTCCGGATGAGGGGTTCCTGGAATCGATGAGAGAGCTTTGCACCGCGAACGACATAGTGTTCATACTGGATGAGGTCATCAGCGGTTTTCGGCTCGCAAGGGGAGGTGCGCAGGAATATTTCAAGATCAAGGCGGACATCGCAACCTATGCGAAAGCTCTTGGCGCGGGTTTCCCAATTTCAGCGCTCGCCGGTAAGAAGGAAATATTTGAGAACCTCGTTCCTGGTAAGGTTTTCCACGCCGGAACGTACAACGCCAATCCGCTCGTCGTAGCTGCGTCTTACGCTTCTCTGACCGAGCTTGACAAACCCGGAACGTACGCAAAGTTGCACAAGATCGGAAACATGCTGCAGGACGGACTTGAGGGAGCCATCGATGACACGAATACTCAGGCGATAGTTCAGGGCGCGGGGCCCGGCGGCTGTCAGCTGCTCTTTACAAAACTACGAAAGATCAAAGACTACCGCGACTTTCTCTCAACCGACTCGGAGAAGTACATGAAGATGCACAAGAAACTGTTGAAGAGGGGAATTTACTTCCACCCGCAGCAGTACGAACATCTCTTCATCTCGACCCAGCACACGGAAGAAGACGTTAATCGCTGCATTGCAAACGTGAAAGAGGTTTTGCGGGAGCTCTAGGGATGATCAAGAAAGCTAGCGCCACGATTTACGTCTCAGATGTTGATAGCTCTAAAATTCTACACCGATGTACTCGAGATGCGAGTGAAATCCCACTGGGGGAAAGACTATGCCGAGCTTGAGACAAGCGGATTGACGATAGGTCTTTACCCCGCGACTCAGAACGGGCCAAAACCGGGAACGAGCGGCAGCATTTCGATAGGACTGGAGGTTGATGACCTGGACTCGACTGTTGCGAAATTCAAGGAAAAGGGAGTCACTTTCATCGGCAAGGTCATGGAGGATGGCCCCGTTCGATTGGGATTTTTTGGAGACCCGGATGGAAACGCCTTCTATCTTACTCAAATCAAAAGAGGAATGGGGCTAGGCACAGATCCTCGAATCAGGACAAACCTCAGGCTTTAGATTTCAAGGACTTTTTCCAGAAACTCGGAACTTTTTCATATCTAACGTTAGTAGCTCCGAGGAATTCTGCGAGATCCGAAACTGCGTTGGAAACCTCATCACCTAGCTGAGCTGATTTTTCTGATTCGGCGTAAACTCTATTGATGATTAACTGCTTCGAATCTTTTTTGAATACCGGATCGATTCGCGCGATGAATTTGTCCCCGTGGAGAATCGGGAGTACATAGTATCCATATTTTCTTAGAT
This sequence comes from Nitrososphaerales archaeon, assembly GCA_035605055.1. GTDB lineage: Archaea > Thermoproteota > Nitrososphaeria > Nitrososphaerales > CADDZS01 > DATLTL01. The sequence goes on along the minus strand of DATNHH010000136.1, from coordinate 4,816 downwards.
GTTGCGGAACGTAAATTTCGATCGAATAATCAAAACCAAACATATCCAAAGTTCGCCCCCTGTCGCAAATCAGATTGTCAAACGGAGAGAGCAAAACTGTTTTGGGATTCCACTCACCGTTCCTAATCTTTTCAAGCGTTGGTAAATCTTCGCGATGTATGTACCACGGCTGCTTCGCAGCTGAACCGTTCAATTCGACCCGAAGAATTTTTGATTCCGATTCGAGTTTGTCGAGCGTCTTGTTTAGATTTGGATAGGAGCCGCGGAGAAAATGTTTCCTGATTTGATTGCGATTTGCAACGCCAAGTGCCTTCAGAGCTCTCTGGACTGCGATGCATTCAATTTTATCCTGAGGCAAGTTACCTTGAGTTTCAAAAGACATCGGGAGGCAGCGCTCTGCGAGGTCCCACATCTTCACGTTTCCACGTCGCTCCGAGACCATGACCTTACCCTGAAAAAACAGAAACTGCAACATCCTCGACACATTTCGGTTGTTGGACCAGCCAGACGATGACCAGTGCCTTTCTGATTTATCTTCAAACTCTCTTGAGGAGAGAGCTCCCTTTTTCTTCAGCTCAGAGATCACATACTTTTCTAATTTTGAATTGTCCTTGAGCCATTTCGAGACTCTCCGTCCCCAAACTGAATCTGGATCTGGAAAGTTTTGCATTCCCGAAATAAAAAGGGGATAATCTTCCATCAGCAGGATTGAAAGCTGGTGGGCCCAGTACTCGAATATCGTTCTATCCTTGTACAGTTCTCCGATCAAAGATCTGTCGTAGTTTCCCAACCGGCTCCACAGGACCAGAAACTGACTCGGGGCAACCGCTGAGATTGGGTCTATCTGGACGCAGCCAAGCTCTCTGATGAGCTGGATGATACCGCGCCTGCCGGATTCCAGTTTTGAACTATTGTCGAGTCTTTGCTTTGTAATGAATAACCGTCGGGCTTCAACGGGTGTAATTTTTAAGTCAATGGATTTTTCCAAAACTAAAACACCATTCTTTTCCCCACTAATACTTAATATTGAAACGTGTTTCCGGTTTCGCATGTATGTTAGTTATGTGGGGATCCGGTGACCGATCTCGAACGCTCTGTAAAGTTCTACACCGAAATCCTTGGTTTGAAGGTCCTAAGGGAAAGCGAGAACACTCCCAGCGGGGTGGAAAGTACGTGCTGATGAAGGACATGATTTCCTGTCAGATGATTGAAACTGAACCGGTATCCCTAGAGTTCTCCGTACGCCGTAAACTTCCAGCCAGATGAAGGTCTTCGATCACGAGCATCCGCTCTAACGACTCAGTTCAATGAGAAACGAGCTTTCTAAGCTCCGTTCAGCTCGTTTCAAGCTCTTCTGAGCTTACAGAGCTTGAACGTAGCTCTTCGGCCAAAAAGTGCTCACGTGTGTAGAAACGCAGAAAATTTTTTTCTTAATGAATCAATGGGAACTACTACATAAAGGAAAGAGATCTTGGGCCCTCTTGCCCCACTTTCCTTTTGAAAAATTGATTACCCCAGTTCGTCCCCGGTCGACTTCACGGGTGTTTTTAACAAAACTCTGCCTGGGATATGAACTAGAATACACCTATCTTGACTCTGTCATTCACTACTGACGCAACTTCGACTTTCCCCATGATCTCCTCCCATTCCCTCAAACCTATTGGATTGACTTCCTTGGCCAAACAATCCTTTTGTCTGGATCGATATCGACAGTACGAAATTCCATGTGCGGGGGTCCCACATTCCGCATTCGGAATTTACTAGCAAAGAAGAGCCTGCTTGGATTAGCGAAGATTGTATAAACCTTTGACGATTCTATCTCGGAATATCTGGCCCGCGAAGCTGGTTGCTGTATATGCATAAATGAAAGCGCCATGTTTCTGAGAACCGGGAAGTTTGGGCGATGAGCTGGAAATATACCGATGAGTTCTACACCGAGTAAACCCGCACAACGTGGAATGAAAGTGCGATTCCGTACATTAAATTGATGGAGCGTGCAGCTCCGTTTACGGAAGAGCTTCTAAAGAAAGTAAAGATAGATAATGGCATGAAAATCCTCGACATCGGAACCGGACCTGGTGAGCCAGCTATGACTATCTCCGGTCGAGTAGGAAGCGATGGCCATGTCACGGGAATAGATCTCTCGGAGAAAATGATCGATCTAGCTAAGGAAGCGGCCAGTCGAAAAGGCGTGACGAATGTCTCTTTCTTGGTCATGAACGCAGAGGATCTAGAATTTCCAAAGAAATCGTTTGATCTAGTTCTCAGCCGTTTTGGGTTTCAGATCTTCACCAATCCCGAAAAAGCCGCGGTGGAAGCTTGCAAAGTACTCAGAAAGGGAGGAGAACTAGGGGTCGTTGTCTGGAGTACTGGAGATAAGGTGCCTGCAATGCACGTTTTGGTAGAACCAATGATGGAGAATGTGACGCCAGATGAAACGGGTTACATACCTACTCCGTATGAATTAGGTGGTCCAGGTGAATTAGTCCAGTTATTCTTGAGTTCTGGTTTTGCGAGTGCGACTGAAGATCGGATTACAAAGATATTGCATTTTAGAGATTCGGAAGATTATTTTGAGCTATACCTCAAAGGCACACCTTTAGGGCACTCTCTCAGCGAAGAGGAAGAGAGTGTCCAGAAAGAAATCCTTAGAAAGACAAGACTCAATCTTGAGAAATGGAAAACTGACGATGGATTTGCGATCCCAGCTGAGGTCGTGATTGTAATCGCTCGCAAATGATGAATGCTGTGGAGCGATCGTGCGATATCTACCGGAAAAGGCACACCACTGACAAATGCATGAAATTTGATCTATCCATGTTGGCGACACATTATTCCGCAAATGTCACAGAGTACGGGAATTCGGATCAATTTTTACAAGTAAATTCGTGCAGGGGTCCCACATTTCGCCACTGGGACTATCCATAGATGGGATTTTACTAGCAAGATCTGTTTCTTAGAATCCCGTCTTTTATGTGTACAATTTTTGTACAATTGCGAGTATGTTAAATCGGGCAAACGTAAAGCGTGGGACCAATAGGTTCTCTTCAATTGTCTGAGTCTATCAAGAGCCCAAAGGCAGCAACAGAACCAGCAATCAGAGTTCAAAAACTTGTCAAGAAATATGGAGATTTTGTTGCTGTTAACGACATTTCCTTTTCGATAAGGGAAGGAGAGATTTTTGGAGTAATCGGACCTAACGGGGCTGGGAAGACGACCGCCGTTGAGTGCATCTCCGGGCTTCGAGTGCCGGATTCAGGCTCCGTCAGTATATACGGTCTTTCTCCGCGGAAGGATCGAAACAAGATAAGAAAGTTTGTCGGCGTACAGCTGCAGCAGAGCGCCATGCCTCCACGCCTCAAGCTGGGAGAAGCAGTAGAGCTCTTTGCCTCTTTTTACTCGGATCCGCTTAACCCGAATGATCTTCTCGAGACGCTGGGAATCAAGGACATCAAGAATTCAATGTTCAAGAATTTGTCGGGCGGACAGAAGCAAAGACTTTCTATTGCCCTTGCCCTGATAGGAAATCCCAAGATTGCGATACTGGATGAATTGACCACGGGACTCGATCCCGAAGCAAGGCGTGAAACTTGGGCTCTTATCGAAGGTGTTAGAGATCGCGGGGTCACAGTGATACTCGTAACTCACTTCATGGATGAAGCGGAACGATTGTGTGATCGCCTAGCCCTAATTAATCACGGTAAACTCGTGGTGCTGGATACACCTGAAGCTATCGCGGCGCTAGCTGGAGGGAATCGGGTGCGACTTGTTCCATCGCAACCAGTTGATGACAAGACGCTTTACGCGATACCCGGAGTGAATGGGGTGGAGAGGAAAGAGCGGTACATCACTGTCACCGGAACTGGCGATCTAGCAATGTCGGTCATAAATTCACTTGCAAAAATCGGAGTGAAGGTTTCTGACATCGAGGCAAGAGGAGGGAATCTCGACGATGCCTTTGTAAAACTCACAAAGGAAGAGCCTTCTAACGATTCTGGAGGAGTAGTAAAACCTTGACTGCAGTAGGAACTCAAGAATCAAAAAGCGAAAATTCGGGTGGACACTTTTCTGAGCTTCTGAAAGTCGAGGGAAAGCTCGCCCTCAGGACACCAATTGGAATCGGGACGGGTATTGGACTCCCATTAATCTTGCTCATAGTATTCGGGTTGATTGGAGATGTGGAAGGGGGAACTGTAGGCAACACGGGCCTTACCATTATTGATTTATGGGTCCCAACGATTATGGTCATCGGATTTATTGGCATCTCAATTAGTGCCCTGCCTATCACCATTGTGAGGTATCGAGAGATAGGGTGGCTCAGAAGGATTTCAACAACTCCGGTGCCAACTTCGAGATTACTCGCAGCACAATTAGTCATCAATCTAATTTTTGCTTTGGCGACAATCTTGATTGTTATTTTTGGGAGCGAACTGATCTTTGGAGCGCCGCTTACCGTGGGAATTCCATATTTCGTTATATCGATTATACTCTCGATCGCAGAAATATTTTCTCTGGGCTTGGTCGTCGCGGCCTTAGTTCCATCGCAGACAGCCGTACAAGGCATAACCGGTGGATTGTTCTTCCTTCTGCTTTTCCTTTCTGGCCTATGGGTTCAACCTGCACAGGTGGGTGGAGTTTTGGCTACGATCATGTACTATTCTCCAGCCGGTGCAGCCGTGCAAGCTCTGCTTTATTCTGTTTTTAATTCCCCTCCACCGTACACTGCAATTGTGACTATGATTGCTTACACGGTAATTTTTGCTTTCATAGCGATCCGTTGCTTCCGCTGGGAGTGATACAAACGTATCATCTCCGT
>DATNHH010000135.1:0-4402 GCA_035605055.1 Nitrososphaerales archaeon | reverse complement strand
TAGCCTGTAATCAGCCTCTGCAGTTGCTTCCAGAGCTTCAAACGAAGAAGCGAATTTCGACTTTGTCAGATACTCGTTGGCAAACTTGATGAAATCGTGCTCTGATATCCCGTTAACCTGAAGCAGTTCAATCATCTTCATTCGCGCGCTAGAAAAATCTCCCTCGAGGGCGATTTCGATGGTTTCTCCAACCTTTGCCTTTCCCGAGAGGCCCGTAACTCTCCTGATGTTTTCGTTGCTAATTTCACCCAGCGACGATGCCGCCTGGAGCATGTTCAACGCGTACCTCATGTCTCCCTCTGTTGTTTCGTATATCGAAATTAGAGCACTCTTGACAAACTTCAATCCCTCTCTTTTGCAAACCGACTCGAGGTACTCAACGACGGCAGCTTCCGAAAGCCTGGAAAAGCGAAATACAGCGCAACGACTCTGAATTGGTTCAATGATATTCGAACTATAGTTAGCTGTGAGTACGAATCGAGTAGTTTTGTGGCTCTCCTCCATTATCCTTCTGAGTGCTGTTTGAGCATCGTTAGTCATATTGTCAGATTCGTCAAGGAGTATGATTCTGAACGGAATGCCCTCGGCCCTGTCCACATAACTTGCAAAGTTCTTGATCCTCTGCCGGACCGTGTCGATTCCTCTTTCGTTTGAGGCGTTCAATTCAAGGGTGTAGTCTCGCCAGTTGTCTCCCACGATTTCCCGAGCTACACAAAGAGCGACCGTCGTCTTTCCCGTTCCGGGTGGACCGGCGAATAAGAGGTGCGGCATTTCCTGAGGTTTCCTGACTAGTGCCTCTAACCTTTCGACAATCTCCTTCTGATTGATCACTTCCGACAGTTTTTGCGGTCGATATTTCTCCACCCACATAAGCTGATCAGAACGGTCTCGAGCTTCCACATCTTTGTCAAAATTTCCACCCAGTGCCAAAATTAAATACCTGTCCACTAATTACTCGGACGGATGCTCCGGAAAGCCGATAAGGTTTTGTGGTGACTTTCGAAATTGCAGGATTCCCCCATTTTTGTGGGTCTAGAGCGTCGATGTGAGATGAGATTTTCAAGCCTTCCTAACCTTTTTTCCCAAACTCATATCAGTCCCAAGTTACCAATGGTAGGCCCCGTCGATGTCCGACCAGCCCATTATTCAATCAATTCGAGATCGGGAGTTTGCCTATCTCCTATCGGGCACGCGTCTGCGCGTGAGGCAGAAATTTTCTCGCATTGATGTAGGAAGCATCCATCTAGATCCGATGAATGAGGGAGACTCTATCGACCTTCCAAGGTGGGTCGCGGAAGTACTAGTCGATATGAACATTTGCGAAAATCAGGAAGAAAGCTTCTCTTCGGAAGTGTTCAAAGCGGTCACGCGAGAAAAAATTGCTGGCAGCGATCAGCTTTCAACATTGAGAGCCGACTTTTATTTGAAAATTAGACGACACTTGAATTACGCTTCGGGGTCTGCCAGCCTTCGCCCTATATCAATTCCCGAGCTTGAGAAGACACGCACTTTGATTTACGACCTTATCGCCCTTCGACTTCGGAAGATTTTGAGTATTGCCGCCTCTCTATCACCTCCAATTGACATCAAAGAAAAATTGACCCCTGAAGAATATCAGATATTTGACTCTGTTTATGGCCTACTGCAATCGTGGCGTTCTATGATCATGGAAGGAAAGTAATCAAAGCTTGGAGTACAGCGAAGCTCGGGTCAAGGACGTCTTCGTCGATTTTCTGAAAAGCAGCAAAGACGAGGAAAACGAACTCAAGTACCGTATTCAGATCTCACAAATCCCACTTAAAGCATCGAGATCAGTAATAGTCGATTATCCAGATCTCGAACGATATGATACCGATCTTGCAACTAGCCTCGTCAAAGAACCCGATCATTTTCTAAGATCTTTTGACGATGCCGCGGTTGAAACGCTGAATGTCGAGAATCCTGTTTATGCGGACAAAATAAGAAAAGAGCTGCGAGTGAGGATACGAGGTCTCTCCGATCGGATCTCGCTTAGAGGAGTTACGAAGGATTCCCTAAATACACTCATCCTCGTCGCAGGGATGGTCACCAGAACTTCGGAACTTAGACCATTGGCGGTAAACGCCGCATTTAGGTGTTCGAATCAACACATCACTTTCATCGAACAGTCAGGAGCTGGGCTGACCCTAAAAAGGCCGATCAAATGTGAGACGGAGGGTTGTGGTGAAACCAAGAATTTTGAGCTTGACGATCTAAGAACTGAGTTTGTCGATTATCAGGTCATAAAGATTCAGGAAATGCCTGAGGAGCTTCCCCCTGGTCAGCTCCCGCAATCATTCGACGTCAATTTGAACAGTGACGTGGCGAACACTGCACGGCCCGGCGATAGAATATTTCTCACAGGGATAGTAAAGGCCGAGTCCGAAAACATTGGTGGATATTCACGAAAGCTGTTCAACTCTAGAATTGAAGCGAATTACGTTGAGCAAATGAGTCGACGTCCTGAGGAACAGCAGGTATCTCGAGAAGAAGAAGAAGCAATAAAGAGTTTGGCCGCACTACCTGGTGCGTATGATCGACTTGTTGCATCAATAGCTCCATCAATATTCGGACACGAACTACATAAAGAGGCGGCATTACTTCTGATGGTGGGATCGCCCCAAAAGTCTTTGCCGGACGGCACGACCTTAAGAGGCGATATCAACATACTCATGGTTGGGGATCCTGGAACAGCAAAGAGTGAATTGCTGAAATATGTCGCGCGGGTCGCCCCAAGAGGTCTGTTTACAAGCGGGAGAGGATCGACCGCGGCCGGTCTCACTGCTGCGGTCGTCAAGGAAAAGAACGGAATGATGATGCTAGAAGCAGGAGCCACGGTCTTGGCTGATCTCGGAGTAGCCTGCATCGATGAGTTTGACAAAATGCGGGATGAAGATCGCTCGGCACTTCATGAAGTAATGGAGCAACAGACAGTCAGCGTCGCTAAAGGTGGAATCATCGCGACTCTCAACGCAAGAACCAGCATATTTGCTGCAGCTAATCCACTTGATGGGAAATATGACCCTTACAAGAATATTCTCGAGAATGTCCAGCTACCGATTCCTCTCTTGACAAGGTTTGACTTGATCTTCATTATACGTGATGAAGCAGACCAAGCGAATGATGAGATTGTGGCAAGGCATATCTTGGACATGAGGGCGAAGTCAGTTTTTCCCACGGCGCCGCCGGTAGAGTTTGACTTGTTAAAGAAGTACATAATCTATGCCAAGAAATTGGATCCCGAACTAACAGAGGAAGCGAGAAACCGGCTCTCGAGTTATTACGTAAAACTGAGACGGGAAGCTTCCCCAGACCAAATTTCTGTAACACCAAGATGGCTCGAAGGAATGATTCGTCTGTCGATCGCTCGAGCCAGAGTCCTCCTTCATCCAAGAGTGTCCGAAGACGACGCGCTCCACGCTGTCAATCTGATCGACAGGATGCTGAAGACCGTAGCAATCGACCAGTCAACTAAGAAAGTGGACGTCGGAGTACTTTACAACAAGCCGATCAGCGAAAAGGGATTGAGGGAAGCAGCGCTTGAAACTTTCAAGAGACTTTCAGGCGAATCAAAACAGCCTGTTGAGGACAAAGCGTTCTACGAAGAGATCGAGAAGTCAGGTAAGTTCACTCGCGAACAAGCAGAAAAGGTATTCCAAGACATGTGGAAGTCTGGCGTCATCTACGAAGTAAGAGCGCACCACTTCAAGAAAGCATAGATAGATCCTAGTCGATTTACTTGTGCCGCTATTTTTCATAGGAGATCTTCTTGCTTGATGATTAGAGAAATTCCAGAATTGCCACCGGAGTTCATGGACGAGCTGGAAAAGAAGGGTTACGAGTCTCTATACCCTCCACAGAGTGACGCGATCAAAACAGGCGTGCTTCAGGGGAAGAACCTTCTTCTCGCGACTCCGACTGCGAGCGGCAAAACACTGGTGGCCATGATGGCTGCAATTAAGGCGATCCAGAGAGGAGGAAAAGTTGTCTATCTTGCTCCTCTCCGCGCGCTTGCATCCGAAAAGTACGACGAATTCAAGGAGATCTTTGAACAGATCAAAAAGCCAGGAACTCAGCGATCAAAACTGAGAGTTTTCATATCTACGGGAGACTTTGACACATCCGGAGAATCCCTCGGCAGCGCAGACGTAATCATACTCACCAACGAAAGGTTCGACTCTGTAATCCGCCATGGAGCTTCATGGATAGATTCGGTATCGCTATTCATCGCGGACGAAGTGCATCTCGTAGGTGATGCACACAGAGGCCCAACGCTCGAAATGATTCTGGCAAAGATAATTAATTATGTACCATCCGCGCAGATTCTGGCTCTCAGCGCGACAGTAAGCAATACCAAAGATCTGGCAGATTGGCTGAAAGCGGA
>DATNHH010000134.1:0-4058 GCA_035605055.1 Nitrososphaerales archaeon | reverse complement strand
GATCATTTTAAATCCGAAGATATATTATGAATTTAGTAGTGTGAGAAGAATTATCTGTCAACCCGTGCAAAGCATAAATAGCAAAAGTCGATTGCGATAATTAAGAATCTTTCAAAATGGCGAGAGACAGAGCAATTGGAGCCGCGTTGGTCGTAGGCGCAGTTGTGGGTGTTTTCGTTTACGGGTTCTTGCTTTTTTATCCGTTTGGCACCAATAGCAAGATTGCGTTATACACGCTAGAGGTTACAGCTTTCGTTGCCGTCGTTGGGATCCTCGCAATTCTTGGATGGATTGGATATGTCATGGCTACCACTCCCCCACCGGTCCCGCTGGAACCTGAACCTACTCCTTCAACTCAGAGTGCGGCAAGCTCTCAAACGACCTCATCTGAGAAAAAGACTTAGCGCCCTTTTTTCCTCAAATTTTCTCCCTTCATGAGACTTTTTTATACTCGATTCTCTCCACGATGCATCCGGCGTAGACTTTTCACTTTTGGTTCGGCTCTGGATCGATGCGCTAACTCCGAAACAGGCTCTATTCGCCAAAGCGATGATTGATGGCGCTCCCACTAAATTTGAACTCCAAGTTAGTACGAGAAACTACTCTGAACTAAACAGATTCCTGCGCCGAATCAATCTCGAATCTGTCTCGTTTGGAAGACATGGTGGAGGGGACCTGCTTGAAAAACTAAAGGCCAGTGTTGCGCGTGAAAAGGAATTAATTTCATTTGCCCAGAATTCAAACTTCGATTATTCATTTTCTTTTCTTTCTCCGGAAGCCGCTCGTGTAAGTTTTGGACTAGGTCTATCTCACTATGTCTCCAGTGATTCGCCCCATGCAAATGCCCCATCAAGACTTGCAGTCCCTCTCTCAAGACTATTGTTCACACCCTTTCCTATATCAAAAGAAAGATGGACGCAGTACGGCCTTAAGAAAAGCCAAGTTTCAAGATACCATGCGCTTGACCCCTGGGCCTGGCTGAGGGATTCAAAATTTAGAGCATCCCCCAAAATCAAGGGGAAGATCCTGATCAGATTGGAAGAGTGGTTTGCTTCCTACTTCAGGCAAGGGAAAGGAATCTCTTCGACGTTATCGAAGCTTCTGGATGGAATTCACAAACTTGGGGATTTCGAAATCACTTTGGTTCCACGATACGAAGAGCAACGAGATTGGGCGAGAAAGACATTCGGTCAGAAAGCGATCGTTCCCGAGGATGCAATAGACGGGACAGAAGAGATCAGTCAAACAGATCTCCTAATCGGTGGAGGTGCCACAATGACACAAGAAGCAGCGTTACTAGGTGTACCTAATATTTCGTATTTTCCTTCGGCTGAGCTTGACGTTTTTTCAAAGTACTACTTTCCGAAGAAATTGTCCATAGAAGCCCATAACCCGTCTCTACTTTTGGAGAAAACTTTCGAGATCTTGAAAAATCTTGATGTGGAAAAAAAAGTGTTCATAGAAAGAGCACAGAAAGAGACTTCGACATTCGAAGATCCTGTAAAATACGTTTTCGATCACTTACCTGAAACCTGACTAGCTTGCGAATCTCTGAAACGCCATGAGTACAATTATCGGGGCTGCAGCCTCAGTTATCTGCATGCTTTCGTTCCTGGGTTCATTGTCAATTCTGATTTATCTTTTGACGACAGAACTGAAAGCTCCCAAATTCAGCCAGTCATCAAGTACAAAACCGCTTGACGGCGGTCCGAGAGTTTCTGTCATTGTTACGGCACGAAACGAAGAACAAATGATCGAGAGGTGTCTGAATTCTTTGGCCAGTCAGACCTACAAAAATATGGAAATAATGGTCATCGACGATACTTCAACAGATCGGACAGTCGAAATCGTTAGGTCCGCAATATCTGGGAACGAGAAATTGCAGCTAGTTTATGCGGGTCAAAAACCCGATGGTTGGGTAGGCAAGAGCTGGCCCTGCTGGAGGGGATTTGAAGAGTCTACTGGAGATTTTCTTCTATTCGTTGATGCAGATTCAATGTTTGAAGCAACAGTCGTTGAGCGTTGCATTTCTTATGCAAAAGAAAAATCAATCGATATGTTTTCTCTCTCCCCCAGAATTAGGGTTAGTAGCGTGTGGGCAAAGGCTGTTCTTCCACTCGTATCTGGCGCAATCAATCTTCTCTATCCGATGAAAAAAGTTAACGACAAGAAAAGCGAGAGAGCGTATGTATTTGGTACCTTTATCCTAGTAAGAAAAAGCGTCTATGAGAAAACTGGGGGCCACAAGACGGTCCGAGATCAAATTGTCGAGGATGCAGCTATTGCTAAACTCGTGAAATCTTCAGGGTTCAACTTGAGAATCGAAAAGGGACCAGAATTCCTTTCAACAGAGTGGGAAAACGATCTTGGGAACATCTTCAACGGCTTGGAGCGGGTAACTTCAACTTCCATTAAGGTTTATGGATCGAAATCGATTCTGAACGCCGTTCTTCTGTTCTTCCTCATTATTTATCCAATAACATTCATTCTGGTTTTCGTCATCGATCACAATTTCAATGAAATCCTCGTTGTAGGAGCGTTTGCAAGTATTCTCAACTTTTTTGTCTTTGCAAGTCTAACTGCTTTTGAGATGAAAATGGTTACGGGAAAATTTGATGCATCAATTCTATTTTATCCTGTAGGAGGAATCATTTTCATTGCAGCTATTGTTACGACTACTTTGAAAGTCGCGCGAGGGAGGGGTATCTACTGGAAAGGCCAAGGATACAGCCAATCTCCAGAGATCCGTCAAACGAAATAGCCGATAAGATTTCGAAACGATTCATGATTAGCGACTACCTCATTAACCGCTGATCAACCATACTCAAGAAATGAATGTTAAGAGAGCTCCCCTCTTGGATAGTGATCTCACCAAGGAAGAGAGTGAGACAGTACTAAAGGCACTTGGAATGTATCAGATTCATTTGTATGATGAAATAAAACTAAAACCAGACTCCGTCGCTACGCTTCAATTGGAATCGAAACGTGTTTCTCAAGCAATCAAGAAAATTCATGGTACGCTTGAGGAGAAAGAGACTCCGAAATCAATGTTTGATTGAACTATTTCTTGACGAAGATTCAGGCTGTTCGGTATCTTCGTGGCCCTTGCCTGCTCTTGTCAAATTTCTAAAATAGAAATTCTCTGCGTATTCTGTAACCATTCTACTCGAGCTGAATCTTGGAGTAAGACTCGACATTGAACGCTTTACCCTATCTATCCACTTCAAGGGGATTCCGTTAGTTCTCTCATAATATTCTGGAATAACGTGGTTCTGCAGGATATCGTACAGTGATTCAGCATCTTGCCTATCTTGCAGAGCCGGATTAGCTGCGTCGGCACCTGTCCCAATGGCCCACCCGTTTGAAGGTGTGTAAGCCTCATCCCACCACCCGTCAAGAATGCTCATGTTCAGCCCTCCGTTGCAAAGAACCTTCATCCCGCTGGTTCCGGAAGCTTCGAGAGGCCGTCTCGGATTATTCAACCACAGATCCACTCCCTGAACCATATTTTGCGCTACTGCAATATCATAATCTTGCAGAAAAACGATCTTCCCAAATGCCAGATCTCTATTCGCGAAGGAAATGATCTCTTGAATTAGCTTTTTTCCATCGTGATCCCTTGGGTGAGCCTTTCCGGAGAACACAAACTGAACAGGTCTCTCTTTGTCCAGCAGTAACTGTTCCAAACGGGGATGATCCGAAAATAACAAAGTTGCTCGTTTGTAAGTAGCAAACCTCCGCGCAAATCCAATCGTCAGGGCGTCTTTATTCAGGGTAGAACGGATGTTAGGGACTTTCTGACTGACATATTCTGCGAGGCGAATTTTCGCTTCAGTTCTTGCCTTCCACAAGCTCTCAGCAGGAATTTGCGATATCGAGCGCCAAGCGCTCTGTTTCCAAGTTTCGCTCATCCAATTCTTGCCAAGATATTCGTCGAGAAGATCTGCCATAGGGTCGGAGATCCAAGAAGGCACGTGAACTCCATTAGTGACCGAACGCATTCGCATCCCAGCTCTCGAAGAGCCTTTCATCACATGATCTTGAAATTCAAAATCAAT
>DATNHH010000133.1:0-3277 GCA_035605055.1 Nitrososphaerales archaeon | reverse complement strand
CCATAATTCAGCGTTTCACGGAACCAAGGAGGGCGTCATCGATCTATTCATTCAAGGAGCAAAAAGACCCAGACGAGTAGCTCAAGATATTCCAATATGTGAGATCTTCTCCTTCAAATCTTAGATCCATAGATTGAAGATGGGGTTTTGCACAGGGAAAACGATCTAAACCGGATCATAGTTCTTTCTTGTGAACGTAGAAAGCAAGCGCAAATATCAGATAGGCCCACAGGTAAATCAGATCATCAAAGCTTCCATTGTAGTAAGTCCCCTTTGCTTCGAGATAGAGGAAGTACTCATCCGCAATGATGTCAAGAATAATCGCACCAGCTAACAGAATCCACCATTTTCCTATTGAACCGCCAAGAAATATTGCGAGGCTCAAAACAGCGAGAGAAAACAGCACAAGATCCAAAGCCGGGTAAGCAAGATCAGTAATCGTCTCAACAGGGGGATTTCCAATACTCAGCTCTGATGGGATAACGAATGCGAAGACCAGAATTGTGGCCGCTGCTATTGTGCCAACAGATGCGATGAGTCTGCGTCTAGTTAGAGCACCAGAGAATGCTCTAAAGTACATGAACACTCCGATTGAAAGTGGTACGTAAGCTGCGAGATAGAATATATCCGCGATTGATGGATATGGTATAGGGATGTTTAGAAAAAAGTAATAGGCTGCCCACGTAATTTCGGCAATCAACCAGCAAGCAGGTCCCAAGGCAAACAAAAACCAAATGCGGGCGAAGTTCTCGCTTAATTTCAGTCCATACTTTCGCACACACAGTCCAGCACTAACAAATGCTGCGCCAGCTAGAACAGAGGGCAAAACATTGGAAATTGGGCCTATCGACTTTGGATAAAATGATTGGAACCCAAAGACTGCAGTAACTAAGAGCAAGATCGCCGAGGTTATCAAATAGGCGGTCCGTGAGCTTGACGATCTTTCTACTAATTTGCTCTCGTTTTCTTGATCAGAAAGTTGTTGTTCTGCTTTTGCAACCAATACACATCACGGCTTTTGTTGAAATTTCGCGCTCCAATTTCTCAACTTGCTCGCCTGAAACTCGAACTTACAAAAGTGCTCATCTTTGCCTGTAGAACAGTTTGACGAAGACTTGTAGGGTTGCTGATACAGTACTGTTGCTAGCCCCAATCCGACTCCTCTCAGGAAGTTGCAGGGATAACTGGGATGTTTCTTGTTGCAGAAAACGCAATTCTTCACGAAGACGACAACGTTCGAACCTTCTTCAAGATCGCCCGACAGTGAGAGTGTTCCCCAACCGGCATCGGTAATTAGTCCACAGAGATTGGAAATTGACCTTGCCCTCGATTCTCCAGACTGAGCTTCAGTAGAACCGTGAGATGCGATGGTAGAGCCATATGAGAATCCCATTTCCAAAATTATTACAGAGGCGCCGGTGGAGAATTTCTTATACAGACCTTCCTGAAGGGAATCCCAACCCTCGCTTCCTACGAGAAGGACTCTGGAATTTGTAGTTTTGTTTCGAATTTCGGAGATATGGGCATCGAAAGAATAACTTCCAAGCACGTCGTGGCTAGCCTGCAAAATCGGAGCGATTGACAGGTTCGACTTCGCCTCTAAATTAGTCGGTCGGTTAATGCATACAGATCTCTAGTACTGAAAGTGGATTTCAATCAGATAATGGAATTCACACGTGAGGATAACATAACCAATGCGTAAACCATAGAAAACTATTTTCCGACAGTTCCCCACCTATCGCTGCTGGCCCTTCTAATGCACTCTCAACTGTCCGACATGGACAGGAAGGTATTGAGTTTGCTTCTTGCTTCCGAGGGTAGTATACCGACGCATAAGATATCTGAACAACTCGGAATGCCGATAAGCACATCCAGAGAAGAAGGAAGGGATTAGAGGAAGAATATCTCATCAAGCATTATTTGTTAGATCCGATGAAAATTCGGATGGAGGAAGATTGATCTTCTAATTTACACTGAAAGAGGTGAAACTATGAACGTCGGAAAGGAATTGTTGAAGCGTGAAGAGGTAACCTACGCGACCAGAACAATCGGAGAACACACAATCGATTTACGCGTTGAGGTATTCGTTAAGGATAATGGCGTTTTACTCGATCTCCTTGAAAAGGTAAAAGCAATGAAATGTGTAAGAGACGTAGTCTGGACGGAAGTAATTGAGACTATTGGGAGAAAGAACCCTCCGAATCACATTGTAATTTAGGGCTCGCTTGATCTTGACCCATTAGTGTAGTTTCAATTGCATTCCAGAATCTTTCTAGCTTCTTCTTCGCTCGAAGCAACATGGCGCGTACATTGGGGACAGTAAAAACGGATTTCAGGATTCATTCTGAAAACAAGAACGTTCTTTCTACCCTTGCACGAGAATGATCCGGCCTCGCTCCGAGAGTGATCTTTAGTCTCGTAAAAGTGTAATTCTTCTATCGGCTGTCCGCACTTTGGACATGATGACATCTCAATTATACACCATTAATCCTTTCACTTTTAGTACCAAGTTTATGGCTTTCGACAACGATCTTGAATCAATCAAGTGAATAACAGGTGCCATCCTCGTGACTGGCTGGAACACAAAGACCAGAAACGAGATCAAGGAACATAGTTTGAAGTGAGATAGAGATAATTGGACGGGAGGGTCTCTTCCAAATCATCTAACAAGACATTTCGCAGATCATTACGTCAGTCCTAATTGCCAAAGAGATGACTAATTATATCGTCCAAGACTCCGTTCACGGTTTTTCGTATTTGATAAAGGTATTTTTCATACCTCTTTTCTCGAAATTAGGGCACAAATCGAGCTACACATTCTCATTGGAGCGATCTGTTTTAGTTATGGCTTATGCAAATCGTAAGGGAAGCCGACCCTCAATCGATATGTGATAAACTTCTTACGTTGGACTCAGAGATACTTTATTCGAGTTACTTGGACTCTGAGGGTCGTAGACTAGGTGAGGCGGTTAAGCGTCTAATAGGACTTTATGATGAGCTTACGGTAATGGTGTTACCCCTTCATCCCGGCAAAGACTCGCTAGTTCTGGCTGCTCCAATCGATTCAGACTTGACCGATATTGCTGTGAAAGCAAAAAGCATTCACTTCTGAGACATAGGATCCATATGTCGCAAGTATTGTGAAGTGCGTTAAGTGTGTAATCGTCAGATTCGCTTTGATTTGTAACACGGTCTCGCTACATAAAAAATAACGTGAAGACGTAGCCTACGCAACAAGAACCATCTGAGAACATACGGTAACTTGCGTGTAGGAAGT
>DATNHH010000132.1:0-3375 GCA_035605055.1 Nitrososphaerales archaeon | reverse complement strand
CAATGCGCGGGATATCGCGAATTTGATCAGCGCATCAATGGATCTCAGAGATGGATGATGGTCGTCTCTAAAACTCAATGCGAGTTTAGACTGCTCAAAAAGTACGATGGCATTCTTGAAACCCTGGAACATCTCTTCCTTGTTTTCCATTTCTCCGGCGGTTTCAAGGGATGCACAGCCTGAAATGTAACTCGCCAGATAAGCAAAGTGAACCGTCGCCCTGAGAATTTCAGATGCTTTTACAAATTTCTCGAGTGCCCCTTCAAAACTTGAATTGGCTTTCAAGATTCTCGCCTCTTGAACTGTTGCAAATGCGTCCATTAGTGTAGAGTATTCGTAAAAAGCACGAGCTACCCCAACTTTGGATCCGCCTGTCTCCTCAAAAAAAGCTCGAGCAGCTCCCTCAAATTCGAACTTGGATCGTTCTAAATTGGATTTCCTGTCATTCTCGAGAGCGCTTTTCCAATGCTCAAACCCTAAAGAAGGCAAGAGGAGAAAGTTTCTCCTTACGACTATTGAGGTTTTTTGATTTACTCTGTTAGATCAATCGGAATCCTTTTTTCGTACGATTCCGGAAATTGGCCTGTTCAGAGGAGAGTTTACCGAACTCAATGCAGTGTCACTTTTGTGATGAGGTGAAGGATGGTCTTCCTTTTCGCTGCAACTATTGTGGAGAATCCTTTTGCGGTGAGCATCGGTTGCCGGAAAATCATGCTTGTCCGCGTGTAGGTGGCCCCAAACAGCCTGGTTACGCACAGGTTCGTCGATATGCCCCCGCTCCTAGTGACAGACGTAACGTTCCTTACGTTCGTTCCAGCCGATCAAGATTTCGGTTGAGATATGCAGGGATCTTTTCCAAAACCGAAGAAAAGCACATTTTGGCTTCTAGCTTTGTTATGGTGTTGGTTGGGATTTCGATTGACTTGCTGCTTCCGAATTCTTTGCTTTTGCACGGCCCATCGTCTGCGGCTTATCTCCTATTAGCTGTGCCAGGATTTCTCATCTCATTTCTGGGACACGAGCTCTCCCACAAATTTCTTGCCCGACGACATGGACTCTGGGCCGAATTTAGGGCGAACCTCTACGGTTTAATGTTGACGGCTGTCAGTGCAGTATTTCCTTTCAAATTCCTGGCTCCCGGTCAGGTAAACATCCAAGGAAATGGGAGCAAGGAAGTCTTGGGGGCCATCGGACTGATAGGACCAGGATTCAACATTGCCCTCGGTTCACTGCTTTTTGTTCTCTCCCGATTTTCTGGTGTTTTCTTTGGGACGATACTTTTGGAACTTGCTTCGTTCAACGGTTGGCTCGCAGTGGTCAACATGATTCCCTTCGGATCTCTTGACGGGACTCGTGTGTTTGCTTGGGATAAGACAAGGTGGATGATAGCCCTAGCGGGCTCCATAGTTGTGGTGGGATTGTCCTACTATTATCTGGGCTACTTCTAGAAAGCTGAAGAAAGTTCCGACAACCCTTGCTCGAGGTCAGACATCTTTAGTCCTGCACCGGACTTTCCATCTCTACGGAAAATGCTCTTGCCGTCTTTGAAGACTATGACTGTCGGAACTATTCTAATTGAAAAATCGTCCCACAGTGATTCGTCTGGATCATCGGCATCGATAAGATCTAACTCGACCTTCGACGGATTCTCCAAGGATTTCGACTGATTGATGAACCTGGTGCAGAATCCGCACCATTTTGCGGCAAACACAATGACATGTGGTCCGGGTTCTGATAGGATTTTTTCAAATTCCGCTTTTCCAAGCCAACCACTAATTTTCAAACTTAAACCAGAAACTCCCAACACACTTACTGCTTTATCGTTTGCAGATGATATCAGAATGGATTCCTGAGGAATCGTCTATTCTAGGCGGTTTTTCCAGCTATTCGAAAATGCTAACCTGACAGTAAGGTTTCTGATAGAAACTCCAAGTACAAACTCTATAGTGATGTAAAAATTCTCACGCGACTGCGCCAAAGTACTAACTCTCAATTTCCCTACGCTCAAAAACTAGTAGCGTCTGGTCTCCCAGTCGATTCAAAGGGTAATAACTGGCTAGCGCATACTCTGCTCTCTCAATAAAAGAGAGAACTTTCCTCAATCTGACATAAATGGCGCTCAGATAAGCGGGGGGAATCAATGCAGGGAGCCCAACCATCTTCTTTACGGTGAAATAGGGCTCGAACATTTTCGCAAACTTCCCGGGCGAATAATAATAAGATGGAATATCCATTCCACCCACCGAGACCATGACTGGTTGCCTTTTTCTGGGCGCCATTTGACTAAACTGAAGTACTGCTGCGTGTGTTAAGGCCTCAGAAAGACATAACGTATTCCGAATCGAACATACAAAGAGTCCCTCAGGTTCCATTATTTTCCATAACTCGTAGGGAAACTGGCGGATCTTCAGCTCACAATTAAGCGCACCATTGAGAGAATATGCCAGCCTCACCTTTCCTTTCGGAAGAGAATCGGACGCACGCCCGATCTCGGAAGCACCGAGACGAATCGGTTTCACTTTTCCAGTTAGCCCGCGAGACTCTACCTTACGCTCCAGAAGCGAAATCATCTTCCCCGATATGTCCGTGGCCACAACTCCGTGTACATGCTTCGATATTATCAGAGCCTCTGCCCCAGTCCCAGAGCCGATCTCCAAAAGGACGTCTTCCGGTCTTGCAAGAGACAGAAGTACCTCGATGGACCTGTCCCTGATCCAGACGTTAATGAAGTTCTGGCGGATAGTAAAATCATACTCTTCGGATGCCGAGTCAAAGGCTTCAGACACGGCGGAATAATATCCCACTCCTGTCTCCTTCCAGGACTTGAAGTCCAAACTGGATTCATTCTCCCCGCGGATTCTTCCGCGAGCTGTTGGCTGCCCAATAGGAGTGAGCTTCAGACAAATCCCTGAATCAGCGTACCAATCAGCAACAACTCTTCTTCCATACTTTTGAGCGAAGAGCATCAATACTTCCTCTCGTTTAGCGGATGTTTCGCATTTCACGACTCGTGAACTGTCACCTATTCTGATGGTAGCTTCTCTTGCGGCGATTGCGTTGAGGGCCCAGTCACTTCGCTGTGTCCCTGAGACCACGAAGAACACACCTTGCGAGAAAACAAACCTCAATACAGCGATGTGCGGCAGACTGCTTTTTCTTCCGCGAGTCAAGAGTTTTAGCGACTCAGCAGATTTTTGGCTAAATGCCTCTGTTTCACCCAATCATGAACACCTTCTTTTCACCAAGTGAAATATGCAACTCGCATTATTGGGTAAACATCAGGTAGATTATGATCCAATTGAGGACGACGAAAACACCCTCATCTAGTAACGAAAGGAGAAATCAACTTAGCACTTCGACCTTTTGTTAACGGAA
>DATNHH010000131.1:0-9493 GCA_035605055.1 Nitrososphaerales archaeon | reverse complement strand
ATTCTTCAGGTAGGATGATGTTTCTCCGGCGTAGCTCTAGGGGATCGATTTTGAGTTTCTTCGCCATAATGTCGACAGCTCTCTCAATGAAAAAACAAGCTTCTGGCCTGCCTGCGCCGCGCACCGGACCTGACGCAGCCTTGTTGGTTACATAGACTGTCGCCTTTAGGTCGAGATTTGGAATTCTATAAGCCCCTTGAATCAATCTAAGCGTAAGGCCAGCCATAACACTAAGTGTTCCAGAAATCCCTGCGTCGGTTTCGAGATTCACGCGAAGAGCCACAAATTTTCCATCTGCATCGCACGCGAGCTCAATGTCGCAATACTCGTCGCGACCAGGTGCGGTCTCTAGAAGGTCTTCAGTCCGTGTGGACACCCATTTTACTGGAAGCCCGGTCATCCGTGAAAATATGCAAGCAAGAGCATTCTCGGGATTGGACTGCGCCCCTTTTGATCCAAATCCTCCACCCACGTCCTTCACAATTACATGAAACTTTTCCTTCGACATTTTCAGCTCTTGAGAAAGGTAGGCTTGCAGTCTGTTGGCAGACTGGACCGTGGCGTACACCTCAAAGATTTCGGTTTCTACATTGTATTTTGCTAGAACAGCCCTAGGCTCAATCGGAGTGGCGGCCTGTCGTTTGATTCCCATACTTTCACTGATTACATTAGCGGCCGATCTTATTGCGGAATCGGCGTCGCCCTTCTTCGACTCGGTTCTTAGCGCAACATTCTCCTTCCAATGTTCGAAGATGAGTGGGTTGTTTGCTTTCGCTTCCTCGATAGTTGTTATCGGTGGCAGTTCCTCGTATTCTACTTCAACATCATCGATCAGATCTTCGGCCGCATACTTGCTTTTTGCCAAAAGCGCGGCGACTGCTTCTCCTACGTAGAGAGCCTTGTCTGTCGGAAGATGATAGCGATTTGAAGGTTTTTGCATTGGGAACTGGACTAGAGGCGAAACATCAAGTTTCATGAGTTCTTCACCGGTCAGTGAAGCGATAAAATCGGTTGATTGCGCCGCTTTCGAAAAATCAATCCTCTTGATCTTTGCGTGCGCGTAGGGGCTCCTAATTATACCGAGGTAGGCCTGGTTTTCGAAGTTGACATCATCGACGTATGTACCGGTTCCGGTAATCAGCCGGGCGTCCTCAACCCTGCCTCTTAATTCTGCCTGGTGTTCTTGATCCATTCCTGCCCCTCCTTTGGAAAAATAAAATTGGATTCAGGAAACTTGTCTTATTTGAGACCTCATATGCCTTGTGGAAATCTGTTAGTCTAGTCTCTGCGCGGCCCGGCTGAGTAGCATTTCCTTGGAAACTCCCAGCGGATCGAGGACGCTCGCGCAACAATCAGCCAGGAGCTCGATGTATCGCTTGGAATCGTAATCGCTGTAATTTTCATTTGCGAATTCTTGCGGATACGATCTGTCCCGTCCCTTGCTTTCGTATCTTGTAATCACATAGGAGATTGATTGACCTGCCTGGAGATTCAGACCTTCGTTTTCAAGTTTCAGAGCCGCGTTGACCTGAAGCTGGCGCTTTGAAGAGTACTCACCAGGATTTTTTGACAACCGCCTCGTGATCATGAGGTCGAACGGAGTGGCAGAATGATTCTCGAGATCTCTTGCATAGTTTTCAAAAATTCGAACCCCTGATGTACCCGCACATTCTCTCAGCTCCTGCTCGTTGTCGCAGAGTGCGAGTTTTGTTAGTATTTCCCCTTGGCACTTTTTGAAGTACTCGGGCGTATCGTGCCGCCTGTATTCGATCCCCCGAACTTTGAGCTGATTTCCTTCGAAACACCCAAAGTACCTGTTCGTGATGCTTCGCGTCCTCGGATGAACTTTGCTCGGCAAAAATACGATCCACTTGTAGACACCTTCCAGCGAAGTTTCGAAGCCAGTGCTTGCTTTGATTTCTCTGCAGAGCTGTTCGTAGTCGTCTCTTGTAGCGTTTTTCTTGTAGAGCCAAAGCGAGTCCACTATGCCGTGTACGACTCGGAAATTGAATGACTCTGCCGTCTGCATGGCTTTCACTAAAGTCTCCCTTGCAAGAGCGCAGACGGCGATGTGCGAATCGATTTTCCCGAATTTTGCGTTCCGGTAAGAAAGATATCCGAAACTGCAGACCAGGATCCACTTCAGCGAGGCCGATCTTTCGTTGTAGATATTTCTCAATGCATCATCGGTCTCGAGACTTTTCAGCCTCTTGTACTCCTTTCTCTTATCCAGCGGAAGCACCAGGCTCCTCGCGATTATGCCCTCTCTTTCGCAGATGTGCATGCCGAGCTCTTCCACCCAGTGTTTCCTTGAATCAGGACAGCACTTGCAGTTGACGGTCTCGGCGCTAATGTTGTATTTTCTAATAATGGAAGGGTATAGGGAGGCAAAATCGATCTCACCAACGTGTTCGTACACACCACTTTTCTGCGGCTTGAACACCATCCCTCCGCGATCTGCAACGAAGAGATCGTACCCGTTTTTCCCGTCTTCAACGATTTCTGGCTTCCACGGGATTAAGAGCTCCTGCTTTGTAGCGTAGTAAAATTGCAGACTGCTGAGGCACTTTCCGATGCTCGCCCGCATTGAAGTGTGGAGCGGAATCCGGCACAGGCGGGAAACTTCGAACAGCCCTTGGAGCCGGCACTGGTCGTAGATGAACGTGTTTTCTTCATCAAGGTGCAACCGGCCGAAAAGCCGGTGGGTCGTCGGTCTGTACATGATTTTGCCGTAAGAAAAGTACGTCTTCCCAGAACTCTTCGGAACGTAATTGTCGATTGTTTCGTCCCGGTTCAGTTTTCGAAGATCGTCCAATCCATAACTTCTTGCTCTTGAGTACAGAAACGGGAGAACGAACGAGTCTCCTCCAACGGTCAGTACCAGATCTGGATCGTAGCGCTCAATTTCGTGGGCCGCGTCAATGATCATCCGCGATTCCGTACTTTCAAACTCGATTTTTTTTTCAGGTGAATTGTCGGGAAAGGTTGTGAGCGAGATCGCTTTGAGCTTTGAATCCATCCTCGGGACTCGATCGGAGACTTTTATCTCCAGCCTAAGAGTTTTTGAGTTTTGGCGTACCGTAGTCGTAGCTCGTTACACTGTCTAGGAGGAACCACTCCCTGATCGATCCATCCGGTTCGATATCTACGTCGATCCGCGCCAGCGGAAAGAGATCCTTTTCGTAGAAATACAGCTGCTCTGGAAGAAAATCGACGTTGTACAGCTGCAGCATGTCCGGGTGGCGCAATATCTTCGAGAGAAATGTCGCAAGTTTTTTCCCGCTTCCAGCCTGCTTCAATTCCAGTTCGAGTACTTCGGCCTTCCTCCTGCTGAACGGATCTATCCGCTTGTATTTCCTGCGTGTGAGCGAGACTAGATTGGAGGATTTGCCTGCCGAGCTCAGGTAATCGAGGTCGTTTTCGCCGGCCGCTGCGTAGATCTTCGCACGCCACTCCCTGTCCTCAAATCTTACTGCCTCTCCGTCATTTTTCTGTATCCAAAAAGTCATGCCGCCTGCTTTGGACGGATAGCAGTCGAGCAGATAGCCCCGGACTAGCAAGTAGAGGAAATCACGCGTCGCGCAATAACTCGCGTTTCTTTTTTTCCAGAAGATCGATCGTCTTCTGCTGCGAGATAAGAAGGCTGAGCAGAAAGGCTTCCGTTTCGTAACCTTCCTTGCAGTTCTCGACGGCGTCGCTGCAGGTCCAGATTTTTTCCAGCATTCGTCTGAGGAGCTGCCGGTCTTCAGATCTCAAAGCTTCTGCAAAAGATCTCCACGATTCTATCTCATCGGCAAGTTTCGCTGTCTTGCCTTCGACTGGATAAGGCGATTCACTGTCTTTCTTCAAATGTTCTCAACTTCAAAAAATTTCAGATTCTGCATACTGCTTCGAGTAATGCTTTGCCAGCATTGCTTTCTGCCCAGACAGCGAGTGAAGTTCTATAGCTAAATCGCACTTCGAAAAAAGTGGCTCCACCCTTTCCTTCGAAGAGGCTACGACAAACATCCCGTTTTTTTTCTTGCCAGAGGCAAACCTGGCCAGGTCCTGTGCAATCAGGAGCTGTAGTACCTCGGTTTCTTCCGTGGTGTTATCCTCCTCGCTGAACATGCTATCTATGCCGGTTACGAAAACCGATCTCACCGGTTCCCCGATTTTGGAAATTTCTTTTCCGAGCTTGTCTGAAACAAGCTTTCTTAGCTGGTAGCAGGTGAAAGCTCGGAATATCGTGATGCGTTCGCAAAACTTTCTTGCAGACACTTCGCTCTTGATCGGTACGCACTTTTCCACGATCAAGTACGGGTCAAAAGAGTTTGCCGCATCGATGAAGATCGCACGCTCTCCGAATATTCGGATTGAGTTTCCGCAGAGTATGTTCATCAGCGGGTCAGCATTCTTGCCGTACAAAAATGTCAGAGTGTTCGGGGCGAGCCCTCCGGAGAGGAGTGCATCGATTTTGTTCCCGAAGACGAGCCCCCTCATCTGCGAAGCTTTTTTCACGAACTGCAGTGCACTGGGAGGATCATCGTAGCGGCGCTTATTCTCCTGTTGGTATTCTAGCAATCGTTTTCCTCCTCAAGAAAGCCCGGCCTTCTGGAGTAAAGAGTCGAGCTGGCCTTCTCTCTCCAAAACAACCGCCATCATCATGGAGCGCATTGGTACAAGTTTTACCGCGGCAGAACAAGCTTGAGAATTCTTATCGCAAAACTGCAACATCTCCAACAACAGCATTTTTTCTCTTTTCGACAATTTTTTCCCAAAGGTCTGCATCATGCGGGTAATCTCCTGCGAAATCACCATCTGAAATGCCGGAATCGTTCTGCCCAAGATAATTACAGTAATATTACTGTAATTCTACTATAGTTTTAAGCATTTAGTGGACCGCCTCTTTATATCCGAGTTCCCATTGATTCATTAAGAAAAAACTTTTCTGCGTTCGCACACACGCGAGCACTTCTTGGCCGAAGAGCTACGTTCGAGCTCTGTTCAATTGAAACAGCTTGTTTCGGCTACCTGTAAGCTCAGAGCTCAAAACGTTGAGTTCAAATCTCGTTCACGACTCTCAAATTACAATTCGATTGGCCCTTCTTCTGACAATCAAGATCTAATCAACCCAGTACAAAGCAGATGCACCATGTTTGAAGGTTGTGTTGCATTTTGGACAGGTTTCTTCGAGCTCGTTGCCGAGTATCGGGTTAGTCCGGAACATATGCTCCTTCTTCGTTTGTATTGTCGTAGATTGAAAACTTGTCTTGCAATTTGGGCAATCTATCATTACAGGCAAAACAACTTACACCAAATGAAATTGAAATTTAGTCAGAGGTTTGACTTTTCTGTTTGGTAGAAGGCGCAACTCTAACTTCGTAATCCTTACCTTCCCACGAATTACTCAATTTCCAGAAGAAAGTAAATTTGATGGACGAGTCATTTTCCTCTGAGGTTGGAATGTCTACATAATCTACTCCCAGTTTGGTCGCTTGCGAATCGGAATCGATGATGGTTGTCCAGTTATCTTGAGACCAATGTAGTCGGAACTCTTCTGAAGCCTGAACTCTGAGTACCTTTCCCGGTATGACTGATGACGGTTGCCGTCTGTGTTTCCATATCTCAATTTGTGGTCCATCCCCTCGAGATCTTATGTATCTCTCGGCAACTTCAGGTATGAGGTCGAAGACAGCTAGGTCGCTTGCAGACCTCAGCAACTTGATGTACTCGGCATGCGCCCACACGAGCGGTTTTACGGCGCCCGTTGATCGTCCAAATCTCATGTGAGCTTCCGGCAGGTCCTTTGAATCCCATACTTGCTCCGGAAGATGAGCCGTGGCTGAAGCAAATTTTTCCATCGTATGTATGTACGGTCTGACATCGTTTCCCGCTGCCAGTTCATAGTGCCCTCTTTCTGCAGTCAGAAGCGGCCATAATCTTCCCCTCCCCCATCCATCAAACGGCGCCCCATCGTCCTTTTGGCCGTACCCATCGAAATTATATCTGTGCCAGCATGGGCCGAATGGAGTGTCGACCTTCAAGACTGCATCCACCACTTTCAGAGAGTCAACAATCAGCTTGTCCGTCGGCGAGCGAATCCCATATCTTACAAGTTCAAGAAATCCTGGATCTACGATGTCTCTCGCCGGATACTGGTGTCTTCCCCCTGGCGGCTGATTGGCGAGTGTTAAGACCCCCTCATTGGGATCTTCATTTGGCGTCGGGTCGTTAACATCAATCGGGTTTATCCGGATGTAATGGTTTGTAATCCCCGGCACGAGCGACCCCATTGTTGTGCAAGTCCATGTTTCAATGTGAGACTCGAGAAAGTCCGCATATTCCTCCAGATACTTTCCCGTCCCATCGTCGCCGCGACCGCGAGCAAATTGGGCTGCGCAGATCAGGGCCGCAATGTTCGTTGCTAGTGTAGACGGAGAATAACCGCTTGCTTCTTCCCACCTGTCCTGTTGAGTTACTGGACCCATTCTTACTAAGAAGCTTGCAGCCCTAATTACTCCCACATACGGATCGCAAGCCTGAAGAACTTTGGCTTTGTGCATTCTCCACGCCAGTATTATGGGAAAGGCGACCTCATCCAACTGGATCCCGCCCCAGTAAGTCTGTCCGTCAATCCAGAAGTTCTGCGGGAACCCGCCGTCCTCGAGCTGGCTGGTCGAGAGATAAATCAGCGACCGGAGAGGAGTGTCAATATTTCCTGCAGCGAGCAGGGCGCTTGCGCTATTCACCATATCTCTGGTCCACACCAGATGGTAGCCGCCCTTGTCCTCGTCACCCTTTGACTCCCCCCAAGGAATAGACATGGAAGCGATCATAGCCCCGGGGTAAGTTTTGTCTTCATGCGCAAGAATAACACTGTAACTGGTTCGGTAAAGATTTCCGGCGTCTCCCGACGACCTATCCAAATCGAGCAACCGCTGGTAGGGACGATCCCACTGCTCGAGGAATTTCGTTAGATGATCTAAGAACGGGATACCGAGAGACTGGAGAAGAGTTGTTACAGCGCTGTGGAGACTGTCTCCCAGAGCTATTCCGAGGGTAAACTCTCCATTATTTTTCTTGTAATCTATCTCGCCCATGAGAGCGATGTTTCCGTTAAGGGCGGTGTCGAACTCCCAGTCCATTTTGAAATTTTCGTTCAAGTCAGTCCATCCATCGCTCGTTCCGACATAACCGCAGGATAAACGCTTGAACGGGACTGTCGGACACATCGCGAGCCAGGTACCATTTTTCTCTGCGACAAAAAGCTCCCGCCCTGATACGTTGGCAACGTAACCACTGTTTCCTGATCCCCCTCCGTCCAAATGTGGAGCACAGAGAGCATAGAGATGAAGATCTGAGCTAAAGCCATCTGAAATTTCAAATTTGGTATGCTGAAGAATGCAAGGGAGGTGTGGATCAGAAATAATCTCTTTTCTTATTCTGTACCGTCCCTGCGGGTCTGAATTGGTTATCCTGTAACCGAGATCCCGACGTTCCAGTCTTTCGATTTCGGTTGTCAAGACGCGCTTTTCTTCGTGAAAAAAAGTAGATTCGTCGCTCACAAGATATTCCATATCTCGGAGTTGAGGCCGATCAACCGTTGGATAATATAATTCGGTCAGGGTCCCACGCCAAACCGTAAACCAGATCCTGCTGTCTGCCGAATACGAGGTTCCCACGCCATCCTTGTTCCCCCTGGTCCACTTCGGAGGTATCCCCGGAGTTCCAAACGCGTTAAAGTCCCCGCGAAAGCTTGTCATCTAACTATCGACTCGGATTGCTTCTCAACTCAAAACTTCGCATTACAGATTTCTGTTGAATAAATTAGAAGCACTCGATTTGGAGTGCATAATGGGTTTAATGCAATCGGTCCCCCACAGACCGAGTATGTAACGAACTCGACAACTTTAATTGATCATCTGTACCTTGAATCCATTAATTTGCAAATGGATTCTGATTATTCTTGAAGATTTCTGGGATTGATATATACCAACTGGGAGAACAGTCCGCAGGCGGCGCGACCTGGGCTGGAAACTCGATAATTGTAAAATTGACAACTTCAGATGGCGAGGTCGGTTATGGTGAGGCCGTTCCTACCCTTAGAGTTCAACCGGTAATTGGATCACTTCGCGAAGTCGCGAGGATATACCAAGGAAAAAATCCACTGGACGTCGAAGCCAATCTTCACGAGTGGCACAAGCATGATTTTTACATGCCGATGTCCTTCGAATCTACTACAGCGGCCAGTGCGTTTGACATTGCCTGCTGGGACATCATCGGAAAACATTTCGGGGCACCAATCCGCGATTTGATGGGCGGCACTTTCAGGGACAGAGTCAGACTCTATGCGAACGGCTGGTACGACAATTGTGTGACGCCCGAAGAGTTTGGAGAAAGAGCGGCCAAATGGGCAAAGATGGGATATACAGGGCTGAAGTTTGACGTGTTCGGAGCCCATTATGATTACATTAATGATGTAGGACTGCAGCTTGCTTACGATAGAGTCAAGGCGGTACGGGACGCCACGAATGGAAAAGTGGCAATGATGATTGAGCATCACGGCAGGTTCAATCCAACTTCGGCAATCATGATTGCAAAGAAATTATCCGATTTAGAGCCGCTCTTTATGGAAGAGCCTATTCATCCAGACAATTTAGAGGGGTTGGACAAATACAGGAAATCAACTAACGTGAGAGTTGCGCTGGGAGAAAGGTTACTCACCAAAGAACAGGTTGTTTATGTCTTGAAAAACAACCTGACGGACTTTCTGCAAGTCGACATTACCAACATTGGAGGAGTTACAATTGCAAAGAAAATCTGTTCAATAGCTGAAGCTTTTGGTGTAGAGATGGCATTCCACAACGCATTCGGCCCGATCCAGAATGCTGTTACTCTACAGCTTGACTCGTCGATTCCAAACTTTCTGATTCAAGAATCTTTTTGGGACGCTTTCCCTGCATGGAAGAAGGAGCTCGTTAAAGACCAAACGCCGGTCGAAAGAGGTCATTGCACCGTTCCAACACGGCCCGGAATTGGAGTGGAGGTGGACGAGAAAATAATCGAGAAGTATCAAGCATCTGGACAAGAGTACTTTAATCCAGACGAACCTGTCTGGGTCGTCAAGAACACCTGGAAGAACTAAATCGTTAAGGAAGAACTTGGGAATTATCTGGCACTGATGCCATTTTCAATTCAAGATCCTAATTTCTTGTATTCAAACCAGCATACGATCTGCTCATGATGTAAATAACGGTAATTAGTACCCCAATGACAAAAGCTATCTCGTGTACTCTCCAGTTGTACAGGTTTGATGGGATGAAGATCGGTTCTAGTAGTAATACAAACCAGAGAGTGGTGACAATCATGGTTGCGTAAATTATTGCAAAAGAATTTCGAGCATACTTCTCCAAGTTAGATTTTTGACGGAGGCTGATCAAAGCAAAGATCGAAAGAGCGAAAATAATAGCTTGTGCTGAGATGTCGATTGATGAGGAACCGTATGGAATCG
>DATNHH010000130.1:0-2632 GCA_035605055.1 Nitrososphaerales archaeon | reverse complement strand
ACTCCCTCCAGTCGATCGTAAGAAACTTCAGTTTACCCATTTCCGCTTCCTTCTTGTGTTTTGAAAAACTATTATCGTTGTAGTGAAGTGGTATCATCTTCGATAGATGGAAAGCCAGGAGGTTGGTTCCATCTTTTTTCTCCGAGGGATTGATAATCAAATCATACTCATCCAAGAGTCGAATTATTCGGTTAATCACTTCAGTAGAAAGGAAAGGCAGATCTGAGGGCATCAACAAGACTTTCGATTCTTCGGGGAGTCTGCGAATTTCTTGTATCCCGTCACTCATTGCTGAGTTTACTCCACTGTGAGTATGTGATTCCCTTATGACCCTGATCTTAACAAAGTCATGAAGAAAAAGCCCTACCTCTTCAGGCTTTGGTGATACGATTAGAATTTCCCTCAGATCTGATTGCTGTTGAGCGCTGACAGCACATCTCAGCAACGCCTTTGTTAGGCTTGCGCGTTCTTCCCGAGAAAGAACATTAGTCAAGCGAACCTTGGTGTCAGCAAATTTTCTTACCGGGACAATAGAGTATGCCTCCGTCAAACAGCAGCCATTAACTCCATTGCGATAGTTTTCCCATTCGATCCGGTCTCAATCCTGGTGTTGGTTTTAATGCACTCGATCCCAAGGTCCTTTATCTCTGAAACAATTGCCGAATCTTCGTCGGTATCAACGAATAACAATTTTAGAAACTTAGAATACAGTCTGGCGACTCCCAGACTGTTTGTCTCCAATCTCAGAGCATTCATCATTTTCCCGGCCGGGCCCGAGAAAGGCTTGTTCCCTACAAACGGACTCACGGCAACGACCTTTGACTTTTTCAGACAAGAGACAACTCCCTTCAAACTTAGTGAGGGTAAAATGCTAGTTACGGGATTTGCCGGACAGATTACAACTCGGTCTTTGCAGTATTCCAAGAATTGATCAGTAGGTTTTGCTTTCCTGACCCCTGCATACTGAACGCCACTTGCTTCGAAGGTGGCTCCGTTCTTGACCCAGTATTCTTGTAGGTGAATCATTCCTTCGTGTGTCTTGACAAATGTCTGGACCGGGTCGTCAGTCGAGGGAATCACTGGAAAGCTGGCTTCGAGTGAAGCACTTAATCTTCGTGTAATGGAGGTCAAGCTCCATCCCTTTCCGAGAAGTTCAGTTCTTTTGATGGAAATTGCAACATCCCGGTCTCCAAGATTGAACCATTCGGCGGCACCTCCGGTGCGCGACAGAGTCAGCTTAGTATGAGTCCCATCGTTTAGGATGCCCCACCCTTTTTGCGTGTCAAGTTGATTGGAGAGGGCATAAGTTATGATATCAACGTCTGGACAGACGAGCAGCCCATGGTACCAGAAATTATCTCCGACATTGGCGATGAATCCCAAATCGAGGGGAGCATTTTCGCGGGCATATTGCGCGATCGCCGATGCAAACTTTGAAGATCCGGAGCCTCCACAAAGCACTCCGACGCGATTACTCAAGAATCCCAACTATCTGAAAAGATCTCGAGCGGGTCTTCTCGCAATCAGTTTGGCCGAAATCTCCTTCCGCGAAAACGGGTATCCACGGATGATTGCAACCGGGACTCGGTCTAACTTGTTCATGCACAATTCTGCAGCTGACGCAAGCTCGTCGGCGATGCAGATTACCGTCGCCCTCAAGTTGTAACCATATTGATCTGTCTTGCCGCGATAATCAACAAAAGGATCGATTCCCGAGATTCCAATCGCTACATCAATCTGCCCTTCCCTCCAGGGCCTTCCGAAAGTGTCCGAGATTATCACAGCAACGTCGATCTTTAGCACTTGACTTATTTTCTCCCGAATCTTTCTAGCCGATTCATCCGGCTTTGTTGGAAGCAAAACGATTTTCCCAAGGTCTATGTTTGATTGGTCTACTCCAGCGTTTGCGCACACAAATCCGTGCAGGGTTTCGGCGATGATCAACCCTTTGACCATTTTTACAAGACGCCTGGACTCTGATAGAATGACTTCAACCTGTCGAGGGTCTTTGCCAATATGCTTTCCAGATTTCTTGGCAAAGCTGCTGGGAATTATTTCAGAGAGATCGAGGACTCGTCCCTCGGCCTTTGAGATAATCTTGTGGGTAACGACTATCACGTCCCCATTCTTGATTGAAACACGATTTTTCTTGCAAGCGTCAAGAATTAGCTGACCGATGTCGTGCCCATCAGATACTTCCTGAATGCCATCAACAGGAATTATCTCAATAGATCTGCTTACGGTCAAGTTATGTGCGCCTCAACAGTTTCAAATTCCAATATGAGGATTTGCCAATAGGCCTTCACGAAACAATATTAGCTTTCTTTATTTCTTCAAAAACTAGTGTATAGGTGATAGCTTTAGGTCAGAGATCTCCCGAGTTTCTTCCAAATATCTTAAATGAATTATGTGAATTGGGGACTTGACTCGTTTTGCATGTTCTTTGTAATTACTGAAAATCGAGAGAAATGAGACCGAGTTGTCATCTAACTATCCAGTTTACCGACAGCAAGGAAGCGTATTGTTCATGGTGCTCTCGGTCGTTTTGGTATTGATTTTGGTGTTTCTGTTTGTCGGAGTTACTGAATCGGCGTTCGCACAAATCGGTTTCAGCAGAACGGAGTTCGCGCTT
>DATNHH010000129.1:0-3491 GCA_035605055.1 Nitrososphaerales archaeon | reverse complement strand
TCGCTGTTGAGTCTCGATGAAAGGCCCACCGGGCAGAATGCCATTGTCGCAGTTCTTTCGTTCGAAGGATACAACATTGAAGACGCGATTATTTTCAACAAATCCGCGATTGACCGAGGCTTTGCAAGATCGATTTTCTATCGCATTTACGAGGCTGAAGCAAAACAGTATCTCGGTGGCATGAAAGATACCTTCGAGGTTCCGCGAGCTGATGCCAACATCAGAGGATATCGGGGTGAAAAGTACTACCGTCTAATCGAATCTGATGGTGTCGTTATGCACGAAGCTCAGGTCACTGGGGGGGACGTGATTATCGGAAGAACCAGCCCTCCAAGATTCATGGAGGAGTACAAGGAATTCGAGATTAAGGGTCCATACAGACGCGATACTTCGATTGGAGTCCGAGCAAGCGAAACCGGGGTTGTCGATGCGGTTTTCCTGACTGAAAACGAGGAAGGAGGAAAAATGTACAAGGTAAGAGTCAGGGACATGCGCATTCCTGAGATTGGAGACAAATTCGCTTCGAGACACGGCCAGAAGGGAGTTATTGGCATGGTAGTTAATCAGGAAGATATGCCCTACACTGAAGAAGGTCTCGTACCTGACGTAATAATCAACCCACACGCATTTCCATCGCGTATGACTGCGGGTCAATTTATCGAGTCGCTTGCAGGCAAAGCAGCAGCCCTGCGAGGCAAACCGGTTGACGGCACAGCGTTCACGGGAGAAACAGCGCAGTCCCTTGAAGAGACCCTCAAGAGTAACGGGTTTGCGCCGACAGGACGAGAGGTAATGTATGACGGAAGAACGGGTCGAAAATTCGCAGCTGACGTTTACATTGGGGTCGTCTTTTACCAGAAGCTTCACCATATGGTCGCGGACAAAATTCATGCGAGAGCGCGTGGGCAGGTTCAGATGCTTACCAAACAGCCTACAGAAGGTAGGGCGAGAGGAGGAGGTCTGAGGTTCGGTGAAATGGAGAGAGATTGCCTGATTGCTTATGGCGCGTCAATGGTGTTGAAGGATCGTTTGCTTGATGAAGCAGACAAGACCGAAATTCACGTGTGTGAGAAATGCGGTCTTATCGCTTACTTTGACGCAAAGCAGCGCAAGTATGTTTGCAGAGTTGATGGAGACACTGCGAGAATATCAACGGTCGTTATCGCCTACGCGTTCAAACTTCTCCTCCAAGAAATGATGAGTCTCAACATCGCGCCTAGGTTGCAGCTGAAGGATAAAGTCTAAAGGGTAGAATAGAATGTCACTCGAAGAATCAATCAAGGCAGTCGGAGGAATCAGGTTCGCTTTTCTTTCGCCTAGTGAAATCAGGAAGTACAGTGTTGCAGAAATCACAGCGCCCGAAACGTATGACGAAGATGGAATGTCGGTCCAAGGCGGCCTGATGGATAATCGTCTCGGAACTCTTGAGCCAGGTCAGAAGTGCGCCACTTGCGGGAACACCGCACCTAAATGTCCGGGTCACTTTGGCCACGTGGAGCTCGCAGAGCCTGTAATTCACATTGCTTTCGTCGACGAGGTTCACAAACTATTGATTTCAACCTGCAGGGCATGCGGACGGTTGCGGTTGTCAGAAGATGACATAGCCGAATATCGGAAGAGACTCGACGAGAGATCTTCGTCTTCGCCTATGTTGATAGAAATCATTTCCAGAGAAATCTTGGGGAAGGTGAAAAAGGCGAAGGAATGTTTTCACTGCGGTCGCGGACAGTACGAGATCGAGTTCACAAAACCTACAGTGTTCCACGAAATCACCGAGACTGGGGGAGCCACCAGATTACTGCCAGTCGCAATTAGAGAAAGGCTGGAGAGGATAACGAGCGACGATTTGAAACTTCTTGGGTACGATCCTTCAAGTGCCCGTCCTGAATGGCTCATATTGCAAGTCCTACCGGTTCCTCCTGTAGCAGTGAGACCTTCCATAACTTTGGAGTCAGGAATCAGGTCTGAAGATGATCTAACTCACAAGATTGTAGACATCCTAAGGGTCAACCAGCGAGTCCGGGAAAGCAAAGAATCGGGTACACCACCCTTGATCGTTCAGGACCTCGTAGATCTTTTGCAATATCACGTTACAACTTATTTTGACAACGAGGTCTCCGGTATACCTCAGGCTCACCACAGGAGTGGTCGGCCACTCAAGACAAT
This sequence comes from Nitrososphaerales archaeon, assembly GCA_035605055.1. GTDB lineage: Archaea > Thermoproteota > Nitrososphaeria > Nitrososphaerales > CADDZS01 > DATLTL01. The sequence goes on along the minus strand of DATNHH010000129.1, from coordinate 1,325 downwards.
CAGCCAGAGACTGAAGGGCAAAGAAGGAAGATTCAGAGGAAGTCTCTCGGGAAAGCGTGTCGACTTTTCGAGTCGAACAGTGATCTCTCCAGATCCTTCTCTTGACATTTCCGAAGTTGGGATTCCATTCGAAGTTGCAAGAAAACTTACAATTCCGGAAAAAACGTCGCCATGGAACATCGAATTTCTAAAGAAATTAATCCTTAACGGGCCTTTCAAGCATCCAGGGGCTAACTACATCATTAGACCTGATGGGATAAAAATCAGGCTCGATTACGTAACCGATCTACAGATGCATGCTGATTCTCTAGCCCCAGGTTTCGTAGTTGAGAGACACCTAGTCGACGGGGACATTGTAATTTTCAACAGGCAGCCATCTCTCCACAGGATGTCGGTCATGGCTCACTATGTGAAGGTCCTCCCTTACAGAACTTTCAGATTACATCCAGCTGTTTGCCCCCCGTACAACTCTGACTTTGACGGGGACGAAATGAACCTCCATGTACCGCAAAGCGAGGAGGCAAGATCCGAAGCCTTGACTCTCATGCGAGTTCAAGATCAGATCCTTTCTCCGAGGTACGGAGGTCCGATCATTGGTGGAATCAGGGACTTCCTAACTGCGGCGTATTTGCTTACGAAAGACGGAACCTATGTAACGAAGGAGGAGTTCACAAACCTGGCTGTCGCAGGTGGATATCCTGCTGGAGAAGATCTTCCAAACCCTGAGAAAACTGATCCTCAACCGCTGTACTCTGGAAAACAACTTTTCTCGCTTTTCTTGCCTGAAGATTTTAACTACGTTCTCGTATCAAAATGGGAAAAGAGTTCCAGGGGAGCGGGCAAAGACGTCGTCATAAAGAATGGGACGCTATTGAGTGGTGTAATCGACAGGGCAGCGATTGGTGCCGAAGAGTCGGACTCGATTCTTCACAGGATTGCAAAGGACTACGGAACCGATGAGGCAAGAAACTTTCTTAACTCAATACTCCGGTTGCTAAAGGCCTTCATCACGAGATCTGGATTTAGCTACGGCTTTGACGAGCTTGAGCTTCCAGAAGAAATTAGGGCAAAGATCTCTGAGACCCTTGACGAGTCATATGCAAAAGTAAGCGATCTCAATACACAATACACGAACGGAACTCTTCCGGAAACAAGAGGCCTTTCACCGGAGGACGCTCTTGAATTCTATGTGGCTAACGAGCTGTCTAGAGCTAGAGAACGAGCAGGTAGGATTGCGGACAAATCATTCTCGCCAAGTAATGCAGGAATTATCATGGCCCGAACCGGCGCTAGGGGATCTACGTTAAACTTAGGTCAGATGACCG
>DATNHH010000128.1:0-4349 GCA_035605055.1 Nitrososphaerales archaeon | reverse complement strand
GCCTGAAAGGCGAACTGAAACAAGAACAATATGACAGACAGGAGATTGGATTACTACATTCGAGAGCTATACGAGATGGTAAAGATTTTTTCCTTGGATCAGTTTATCGAGTTATGCAACAGGACGTTTCGTGAAGAAGTGCGCCTTACTCCAGAGGATTTTTTAGGTGATCTCAAGGAACAAGATGAGAAGGTGGAGTTCATAAACAGCATAAGTGCGTTCGACAAAGAGGAGCTGAAAAGAATCTACAACGTGGCGAATCAAATCCTGACCAGGCGAAAGTAGATCATAAGGGGAGGTAGCTACGAAGAAGCTTTTCATCCCTGCTCTATTACTGACAATTACATCGTTCGCCCTTATGCAGTTAGGGGTTGGTTGGTCGGCGCCTGTGCTGAACCAAGTGGAAAACCAGATTAGAACCTGGCAAATTGAATATACAATTATCAACACGACAAAGTTTAATTCTCAAAAGCTGAAAGAAGTCTTTCGGTTTCAAAGTCCTTCTATGTCACATCTTTCAATACCTTATCTCACGATAATGGACATTCAACTGGAAGTATCAAGCATTCGGGGGCATCCTTTACCTCTTGAGCCTATCGAAAAGTGAACAATCCTTTTCCTCATCTCAGCCGCTAGTTTTCTTTGCCTTCAGACTGAAGAAGAGCCTTCTTAGTTGATGATCTACTTTCAAGTCATTCAAGGAATCAGTCGGACGAGTCTATGAGCGCACGTTGGGCACCCACACGCGCTTCGGAAGGCAGCCGCAGGAGCACTGCATGTCACTTGATGAGTAAAGTCGGTTGTGAAGGCTGTTCTCGATGGGAACAGCCTCGCCTCCCGCTTTGTCCTTCCCCCTGATGGAGTTCAGGAATCCAAACAGAACTCGCTGTCGGAGCTTCGTCGGGACCGAAATCAAGTCGGAGAAGCTGGCACGAGTCTTGCGAATGCGGTATGCTGTGAAATAGTATTGGGAAAATGCACCACAATTGCCTAGTCCGCAATTGCCTCAACTTTGCTAAAGGTATAATTGAGAGTATCGACGACACAAAGATGTGTTCGCGTACACCGCACTGACAAGTCATTGAACAACGCAATGTTGTAACCTGACGCCCGTGAACTCTTGTACTTTACGCCGTCGTAATTCCTGGTTTTGATAAACTCACACAGATACTGTGTCGGCAAATACTCAAGCTCTGCGTCAGTATCATTCGTGGGTTTGGAGAGATCGTTGCCAAGCTCTTGAAGAAAGCCCATGTAGCTAATGTAGTAATTTAGTGAATCTCCAAGCGCAAAAGGAGACTCGACATAGATATTATTAAGATCGACAATCTCAAGCTGTTCAGTCACTCTAAATCTACCAATAGTAACTAATTCTCCCACATCCGGACGAATCTCGCTTAGAGCAGTTCCCTCGTCGGAAGCTAGATAGAGGTAGGCGATCCCCTTTGGATTTGCTCGTCCACTCCTTGTCTTTTCTACCGGCGGCTTTCCCATTTTGGAGGGAGGGTATTTCTTTGATGAATGAGTACTTCTTGCTCTGAAGAGTGCTCTGCCCGTCGGTACTGTCCTCAGGCGAAGAGACAAAAGGTCCGACAACAAGCTCAACTCGAAGTTCTTCTGTGGGAAGAAGCGATTCTCATGTCTTAAGTGACTGCCGAATCCTTTCCACAGTTCAGAAACATGATTGGAAGTATCCTCATCGCTGCCATGATATTCGGACGGGGCATCTACGAGCGTATTTGTGTCAAGATTGTAGTCGTCCTTGTCAATCATTTCGAACATATCATCTAGTAGTCGATCTCGCGCTTCGGGTTCTAAGTTCTCAAACAGTCCCCAGTCGTGGTACAGCTTCTCAGATATCCGATCACCAAGCAAATCGTCTATGTCCTCTCTTGAGGCGAAATGATTTGTAGGCTTGTACCTCTGGACAACCGGAAGAAACAATTCCTTCAGCGCCTTGCTGTCGACACATTTCGTGTGTCTTTTGCCGCAGAACTGACAATCATCAGTCTTGCCGTTTGTTTCGATGAACTGGTGAATTACAATGTCCCCGAAACAGTTAGAGCAACATTTCATATGATAGTGCTCTACTCACTAGTGTGAAATCCGAGCACTTTACTAAGCTTGTGTATGGCATTCGATTTTTGCATAGCCGTTCTTGGACGTTAGCAGTCTTGGGGTCATGGAGTGCACCGCTTGCGTTATTTTATAGTAAGACAGAAACTGAAAGGCGTCAATTGCGAAGGAGCGCTTCTATGTTTCTTCCGTCGAAGCGATCTCATTCTGCTCTTGAAGCGGTGGGAAGAACGACATCTCCGAAGCAATTGCTCAGGCTCAAGACATCAACGATCTGAATAAGCTCAGGTTGAAGTTAGAAACGATCCAGATTGTAGCCAAGCAGATTATGCGAGTCTTGGTAACTCAGAACAGGATCGCCGAGTCGAAAGAAAGCACGGTGCAAAGCCCAAGGAGCATTACGAGATCATAGAGAAGCTATACCCGAAGGGAAGATACTTGGAACTTTTCGGTCGATGCGAGGAGCCAAGGAAGCGGTGGATGTTTTTGGGCAAATGAACAGTAAAGACCTCACTTTGGTCGCTACAAGCGATGATCTTTACAACCACTGCTAGCAGTTGTACGATAGTGTAAAAGGGGGGAGCCACAGATGTTGGGGATAATCGTGTCTGCCTCTATCGTCACTGCCTTAGTATCGCTTGTCTGCATCATCGGGATTCCTTGGAGCATATCACCCACAAAGTGGGGGGCAAGAATCTTGACCGGAATCAAAACGCCTTTCGCATTCCTATTGTCAGGTCATGTTGTCGTATTCTTCCTTGCAACCCTCGTTGGTCTCCTCGTAGGTTCCATACTCCTTCGTGGAAGGGTATCAAAAAGTTTCTTTTGGATTATCGCGGCTATAGCGCTCGTAACTAGCTTGGTGGAGCTTGTTACCGATCTAGGCTGGCTAGCGCAAAGAGTGATGGGAAGAAAACCGCAGCCTGAAAAGAGAGTAATGGCTGAAAAAGGGACGATGCTCCTGGGAGCCGCTATCGGCATCGTCGTTTGGTTTCTGATTGTTCGTTCATGGTAGCAGTTTCAATCGGTGAAGGAAGCCACTGCTCGTGTTAGGAAGGTTCGTGAGGCTTCTGTAGTCAACCCTATTGATGCGTTCTCCTTCGTCCTGGATAAGAGAATGAATGATGTGATCGTTGAGAGGCTGGATCGGAATGAAGCGATGGCAGCAAAGTTCCTAAACGGTCCTGCCTTCAAGAAAGTGATAATGGATGTGATCTCCAAGCAAGTTTGGGAAAAGATCAGGAAGGAAGAGGGGATAGACCTTGCCCAATCCAAAAAAGGAAGGGAATCGTTTGCCGGCCAGAAAATATGATCCCGGTCTCGACCTGTTCGGAAACTCGGTTTCCTTTTCAATAGATAACGAGCGACTCAATTTATTTCTTGACAGCGTCCATAGCTTCCTTAAGCCAAGCGCACACCGTTATCGGGCAAGATTCCAGGAAATGTCGTTTAATTATGAGGAATCACTTCCGAACATACTATATGCTTCCATGATATCGGCAGCTGTGTCTCTCTTGGAGCATCAAATAAGAATTGTCGCTGAGGTTCTTCGCAAAGCCTCAGGCTTCCCTCTTTCTTGGAATGATGTCTCTGGCTCTCTGTTAGAACGGTTCTCCGAATACTTGAACGCTGCCGCTGGAATAAGAGTAGATACTTCGACAGCACTATGGCAAGACGTTTCAGGTTCTATTGCGATCAGGAATTGTCTTGTTCATGGCGATGGCAACGTTGCTGATAGACACGGGCAGAGTGACAAAGCTGTCTCGTTTATCAAAAGACACAAACACGACAAGTGCATAGTCGACAAACAAGTAATCCCCGACGATAACCTTGCGCATAAAATTCTGAAAGTGTCTGAAAGTGGTAGATAAGTTCGTTGAGGAAACATATCGCTTGGCGCTGGACAAATACCCCTACGGAAAGTAGCCGGTCTTGGCTCGTTTCGGTATTGCCGGCTTGTTCACGCTCTCAAGTAGCGGTTTTCTTTGCCTTTACCTTTCCAAAGAAGAGTGCTCTTGCGTTAGACCGATCTTCAACACTTTGAAAAATGATGTGTTTGCCCAGTAAGGAGTTAGAAGACGGCGATTGCGTGTTGGCACTACAATCCGCCTCCGGTTTGGCGTTCATTCACGGACCGTGGGCGGCGTCGCCACACCTGCGGCCTGCAGTACCTTGTGGCATACCCCGCGAAGGTCAGTGCGCAGATACAGCTTCTTGCCCTGCATTTGCACTTCCACTTCCTGCAGCGCGCGAAGATCCCGATTGATATCCGC
>DATNHH010000127.1:0-4588 GCA_035605055.1 Nitrososphaerales archaeon | reverse complement strand
ATTGCAAACTAGGTTGAGCACAAAGTGGTCATAGTTGTTACATCCGTCTGCTTTGATCTACTCCAAAAACGGAGAAATCATCCAGATCATAGATCCTTTTCAGGCCAACTGCCCTGGATTTCGAATCTTGACGGAATGATCTTCTTATAATTTCGATTACTTGCCGTGAAGTATAATTGACAGATTATTCTCCAAACGCTCAAAAAAATTGACGTCGGACGAAATGGACCTTGGGAAAATCTCAGGATGTGGGTTAACCGGTATGGACGACCTCGTGGGCTCATTGATGTTGTTGGATTCTGTGGAGTCGTCAGCAATAAGATGCTGACACAAATCAGGCTAATTTTTTCCGTTTTCCAACTTTGATTAGGGCAAAGATAGAAACAACAGCAGCTGGCGTACTAATAGCGATCCCATAAAAATTACTCATTGTGGCACTGCCAAACGACCTTATCGGATCTCCGATCATTAGAACGGCAAACCATAGCAACATCGAAGCCAGCGCTCCAAAGATGACAATCCGCGTTCCCCGGGTGTCCTTTTTCTCCTGCTGTTCATCCTCGGATTGTGCTTTGTATGACACGGGATCTCTTTCCAATTGTTTAGAGCACCATTGATACAGTTTTGATCAGGATAATTGCAAAGAATTCAAAAACGAGCATTCTGAAGAGGAATCCGGTCGCTCTCTTCCTAAAGCTAACCGAAGACACGCTGCCTTTGATTGAGAAGAGCCTTTTTTCGATGAGGCTCAGACCCTTTAATTGCCTGAAGCCAACGACCGTATTCCAGATAATTATGTCGTAGAAAAATATCATAACAAACCATCCTACGTAGTTGTACACTGGAATATCAAAAAGATTAAGCGATGGGCCGATCCAGACCCAAAGTCTGTTTGACGAGGCGACCGGGTCTATCATTAGGTCAAGATTTACCGCAAACAGGCCTGCGAGGAGACCGGCCGCGAGAGTCTTTGACTTTGGAAGTAGAACGTCATGAAACAAGACGAATGAAGATGCCGAGACAATGAACCAGCCCATTTCTATCCAGAGTGGAACGACACCGATCCATAACAAGTAACCTCGGTAACTTGGAAACAGCGAACCTGCGAATGAAGTATACGAGTACGACCCCGTAAGTATTCCTAGAGTTTCAAGAGGGGTTGTCCAGATAATCGATCCAATCAGAAAAAGAGCAGCGACAGTCCAACCATACCTTATTTTCAACCCATAGAAGACGAATCCGGCTATGACGAATGCTCCTATTTCCGCAATTATAGGGGTTAGAACTATCATGATTCTCACTTGCGAAGCTAATGGACCAGAATTTCCCGCGAGAAATGATGGCGCGAGATATTCAGGGATTTATAACCATATGTCAGAAGTTTGTATAAATCAGAAATGAAGAGACGCTCCAGATCTCGCCTTCATTCCATTGGCTTTTCAGAGTTTTACTTTGTAAAATAAAGTTCTATGAAGTAAAAAGCATACGAGCCGATGAAACTTCTACCTATTTGTGTCAGGGAGCTGGCAAAACTGAATCCGGATAGTAAAAAGCTGACTCCGCCAATCATAGCGGAAATTATCATGAACGCACCCCGAATCGATGTAATTCGAACGCCGCTCTGGCTAGACCATTTTGAACGAGATCTGATTGCAACTAACGACAAGATCAGTAAAAAGAGCCCCTCGGATGTCTCACAGGAAGTCACGTCGCATATCTAATCCCAGTTCGTAGTGTCAAACTATCACGTGGGGTGATTTCTTGCTTTCTAATTTCCTGCCTAGATGATCAAAAGAGACGAATCGAGAAGGAAATAGAATCGAGAGGCGAACGAATAGATTTCGAGTATGCTTCTCTCAGGGACCTTCTCCTGATCACCCTCCTGGCTGATAACCTTGTCACGGCAGAAGATCTCTTCATTCATATCAAGAACATGAACGGAGTAAAGGACACAAGGATGGACATGATGAAGGACTTCATTTTCGTGGACGACTGGCTGGACAAGTCGATAGTCGTGCGTTCGTCTAGTTCAATTTTGAAGCTTTGTACTGCTTTGGCAGTTTAGGATATTTCATCCGGAAGCTTTCAAGTGTCTCAACAAGTATTGTGGCAACCAAAAGATCTCTAAACCATTTGTGGTTGGAAGGAATAACGTACCAAGGTGATTTTTCCAAGCTCGTCTTGTTCAATATTGCTTCATAAGCATTCATGTAGTCCGCCCAGTTTTTTCTCTCGGCAAGATCGTCAACGCTGAATTTCCATTCCTTTGTAGGATCCTTGAGCCTTTCCTGTATTCGCCTCTTTTGTTCTTGCGAGTCAATGTGGAAATAGAATTTGATAATGGTTGTCCCTTCCTCCACAAGGAGTCCTTCGAATTCATTAATTTCACCATAACGCTTCTCCCAAACATTCTTTGATACGATGTTATGGACCCGCTCAACCAGCACTCCCTCGTAATGACTCCTATTGAAAATAACGATCTCACCATTACCAGGAACCTGTTCATACGCCCGCCAAAGGAAACCGTGGTCTTTCTCTTCTTGGGACGGCTCCCTGAAATGGGCCACGCGAACTCCGGAAGGATTCACCCCTTCGAAGATACGACGAATCACTCCATCTTTTCCTCCGGTATCCATCGCCTGCAGAACGATCAACACTTTGTGCTGATGTTCGGCATAGAGCATTTCTTGCAGGCTATCAAGTTTCTTCGTTAGCTTCCTAACCTCGTCCTTTGACTCACTTTTTTTCTCATCTGCTGCGGAAGTGTCGTCGGGATCGAGATCTGCAATCTTAATCTTCTGTCCCGGATTTACCCGGAATGTGCTGGTGTCCATCATTACGTGGTCTGGAATGTACGTAAAATAAAAGAGATTATAGTCCTTACTTATTCTGTTGACGCGTTACAGTGAAACTTAGCTGAGCTGAATCAAGTCTGTGGAGAATCTACTCGGCGAATAGAGTCTCCCGCAATCCCATTTTCTGTTTCAGGAAGAGCATTCTGTCCATCTCTCTTAGCTTAGGACTAACCTCCGGTTTGAACTCCATTTTCCGAAGAACGTGTTTGTCTAGATCTACTCCTGGCGCAATTTCTTCAAGCAGCACGCTGTCTTTCGTCAAACGAAAAACTGCCCGCTCCGTGATGTACAGAATTTCTTTTCCATGTTTGATTGCTTCCTTCCCGCTGAAGAACACACGGTAGACCTGAGAGACGAATTTGTCAACAGGCCCGTCTTGGATGATCTTTAGGGTGCCTGACTCAACTCGAAGTTTGGTCTGCCCGCCAGTAAACGCACCCGAGAAGTAGGTTCTGGGCGCTCCTCCTGCGATTACTGGGAAACCACCAGGGCCATAGATCCTTCCGGGAAGCATTGATGGGTTTACGTTCCCCATGGAATCTATCTGTAGAAAACCTAGAGAGGCCGCATCGATGATGCCGCCTTCGAAATTTGAAAACATGTCCGGCATTGAGGAAAGAGCAAACGGACTGAAAGCAAGTCCGAAATCAACTCCCGATAGCGCAATCCCGCCCCATGGTCCTGATTCTAAAACAGACAGGATGCAGTCAGTAACATTTTCTTCCGCCGCTACAGCAGAGACAAGAGCAGGGATTCCCACTCCCAGATTAACTAGTACAGGAGAATTCTTTTCCTCGAGCACTTTCATCAGTTCAACAAGCACCCTTCTTGCAATCACCCTTTCAAATTCCCTTTCAGGAGGTGGAAGAATATCTGAAACAATTTCCTCTGTTACCGGTTGCATTACTCGATAAGAGATTCTCGGATCATATTCGAAAGTCCCTCCCTGCCAGTGGTGCTGTTTCGGTGAAAGAACAACCGTGTCAATGAGTGGCGAAGGCACATCCACGTCTCTTGGATTCATCGTTCCGGATTTCGTAATCCATCTGACCTGCGCGACAACGCTTCCTGGCTCAGGTCTTGCCTTTGTTGCTTGCGCAATGTTCAGAACCGTACCGCGTATTCCTTCGTCGGTCATCGATAGGTTACCTGATTCATCTGAGACGCTCGCGCGAATTAGAGCAAAAGTCGGTTTCGGCGCATTGTAAAAAAGAAACTCGTTTCCTTCGATCTGTACCAGATTTACTTTGCAGGTCTTTTCTTGATCTGCCTTTCGATTCATCGCGCCTCCCTCCTTCCTCGGATCAAGAAGGGTGTCGATCCCGATCGTCGTTATCAAACCCGGCCTTCCGGAAGCTACTTCTCGAAACCAATAGGCGACAACGCCGATCGGCCAACTGTAAGTTTCGAGCATGTTTTCCTCAACTATCTTCTGGGCCCACGGTGAGAATCCAAGAAATGGAATCAGCATTCCTCGCAGAAATCCTTCGTCTTTCTTCCTGTAGATTTGCTCGCTGACGTAGTCCAGCGCTCTCCCAGGTATGGCGGGGAGGGAATCACAGATGAGAAAAAGATTCTTCGGATGACCAGTCTTCTGGTACATCTCAAACAATGAAAGAATGAGGTGCTCAGGCGTGGCTGCCATGTTGAATCCAGAAATTGCAACAACCGATTGATCTCGAACCGGTGACAGAGCGTCGGAAATCGAAACGAGCTTGCTGGATAATTTCTTC
>DATNHH010000126.1:0-2825 GCA_035605055.1 Nitrososphaerales archaeon | reverse complement strand
GGGATTGAGTGTTAGCAAGGTTAAGAGCGATGATGTAACGGCTCTGACTAGGATCTTTGACAAATTCTCAAAGTGGACTTACGTACGAGGGATTGTAGGAGTTCCGATGTTCATCGCGATGCTCTGGGCTCTGGTTCTGATAAGCTGATAGCTAAGGGAATTGAGAACATTCAAGTTGCAAAATGACTGGATGACTTTCTTCAATCGAGGAGAAGCAATACTTCAACATCGAACGGTTTTTTTGAAATTTCCTTCTCAAGTTCCTTTTCTCTGACAAATGCCACAGGAAACTTTAGCGACTCGGCTTGCGCCAATGTGGCACAATCTGTGATTGACAGTGCGCGTTCGCACTTCATTTGACCTATCTTCAATGCGAGTTCCAGTGACGATGGGTGGATGGAGACTGCTTTGGATGTGAAGAGCGTTTCTAGTTTTTCTGATGCAAATTTGCTACCTTTGATTCGGCACAAAATATAGTACACTTCTGAGATTGTGTAGAGATTCAGGTGAATTTTCTCATCGGCCCCGAGCCCAGCAAAGTACTCCCTGACGATTTCACCAGAGCCTGATGAACCAGTAAGGTACTCAACGAGCACGCTCGTGTCAAGAACGAGATTTCCGCGTAGCTCTGGAGTATTTCTCTTCAATTGCCTTTTCTTCGCCCTGCCTTAACTCTTGGAGTGTCTTCTGCGCAATCTTATTTTCTCCTTTCCCCCGAATAATTCCAAAAAGCGATAACAGTTTTGAATTATCCACATCGTAGTTCTTGTTGTCGCCGCTACCCTGTTGTAAGTCAATGAGCCTATCAATCGCTTCGCTCAAGGATACTTTCCTTCCTGATTCCGCTTGAAGCTTCGCAGCGAAGCTGAAGAGCTTCTTCTTTACTCTGTCTTCAACTTGAACTGTCGACATACAGTTTATATTGATACTACAGAATATATACATTCTGTTGGAGCGGGTGTAAACTGATTTCCTCAGGTTTGACTATTCACGAAACTATCAGGACCCTAGACTAATCTAGCATGACATCTTCAATTGTCAGTCTTCAAACTCTGATGTAAGGACGCGTTCTGCTCTCAAAAGTCTCCCAAACATGACTCTTTGGAGTATTGGGACACCTGGGATTTTAGCGGCCAGACCAATGCTTTCAACAGCGACAGCTCACCCTAAGACGATGAAAATCCTTTGCTTCAAGCCTAGGAGATTCAGTTCTATGTGAATCAAACTCGTAAATCGATCACAACAGCAATCAGATATTATACCAGTCCGATAAAATAACATTCATGCAATCTCAGGTGGAGACCGCCAAAAATCTCATCGGCGGTAAATGGCAACAGTCTACTAGCGGTCAAGTTTTCTACGACGTTAGCCCCGCAGATACCTCGAAAACTCTGGGAGCCTTTCAGCTGTCGGATAATTCCGATGTGCGAGCTGCTTTCGAATCAGCTCGGACAAGTTTTCCCAAGTGGTCGGGAACTTCGCCGATCGAACGCGGGAAACTGCTTTTCAAAGTTGCCGAAATCTTAGCAGGCGAGATCGACAAGTTCTCCAGACTTTTAACAACTGAAGAGGGAAAGACGATCCAGGAAAGCAAAGGCGAAGTCCAAAGATCCGTTGACTTGATCAGATTTTATGCCGGGCAAGCGGCGCGGCTAAAGGGAGATACCTATCCGTCATCGACCCCGAGGACCTTACTATATTCTGCAAGGGAAGCGGTGGGGGTAATTTCCATACTTACTCCATGGAATTTTCCAATTGCGATCCCAACCTGGAAAATGGCTCCAGCTCTAGCTTGTGGTAACACGATCGTATTCAAGCCGGCCTCCAAGACTCCACTTATCGCATATGAATTCGTGCGACTGTTACAGAGCGCGGGAATTCCGGATGGAGTGGTTAACTTCGTCACTGGTTCGGGAGAGAAGGTAGGTGATGAAATGGTCACCAACGAAAACATCGATGCAATCTCTTTCACTGGATCATACGAAGTTGGCGCGCGTATTCAGAAACTGAGGGGAGGTGCTTCAAAGATGATCAGAATCCAATTAGAAATGGGCGGCAAGAATCCGACGGTAGTTGATGAACATGCAGATCTCGCAAAGGCGGTCCAACTTGTCACCTCCAGCGCTTTTGGTTTGACGGGTCAAGCTTGCACGGCAACCAGCCGCGTAATTGTGCACGAAAAAATAGCAGCAGAATTCAAAACCAAGCTTACAGAAAGAGTGTCAAAGTTGAAGGTTGGGAACGGGCTCGAGGATGGAGTTGATATGGGTCCGGCGGCGAGCGAGGCCGAGCTCAAGAAAGATCTAAAGTACATTGAAATCGGGAAGAGTGAAGGCGCGAAATTACTTCTGGGTGGAGATAGGCCCAGCGGAGACTACTATGAACGCGGCTACTACATCAATCCGACAATTTTTTCGGATGTTGCTTCAGACATGTCGATAGCTAGGCAGGAGATTTTCGGTCCAGTTCTTTCGATGCTTGAAGTTCGTAGTCTCGATGAAGCCATCGAGGTAGCGAACGATACCGAATTTGGTCTAACCTCAGCCATAGTCACAAACAATCTGGAAGCTGCACTTGAATTCGCTCAGAGGAGTAAAGTCGGAATCGTAAAAGTCAACAGGACAACTCCCGGGGTAGAGCTTCAAGTGCCGTTTGGCGGAGTGAAACACTCGAGCTCTGATACATTCAAAGAACAGGGAGAAGAGGCAATCGAATTTTATACCAAAAAGAAAGCTGTCTACTTGAGCTACTGATTCTTTTCTACACTGCTGAAGAGATTAAATCCATCGACTTGTAACTGAGTTTTCGTTTCAAAATGAAATTCG
>DATNHH010000125.1:0-3882 GCA_035605055.1 Nitrososphaerales archaeon | reverse complement strand
ACTTTACTTGAACAAAATTGATATGGGTGATCAAGTTATTCGGATTGGCCGTAATTTCATATCCTGCCCAAGGTTCGTCACTACCTCCACCAGCTGTGGCGTTCATGTGTGGAATGTGGACAGCTAAGATCACCGTATTTGCAGAATTCAGAACAAGTTCGATAAAACCATCGGTAGAATTTTCAAACATGTACATTCTATTACAAAATGATGATCCTACCTCAAATCATTCAGCTTGAAGTTTGTAATTGTGACCGAAAGATAGTGCCACAAACTGATTCAAAGCTAAGAGGGAATTGATTGTACTCGAGTCATTACTTGGTTGCGCACAGAGTGACTGTTCCTGGGCATCGTAAGAGCCCCCAGAAGGAGTAGTCGGCGAAACACCGCTTCCTGCATTCACAGTAGATGATGGAGAAGTTGACGCTGAAAACGCGTAAACGTTTGACACTGAGAGTGAAACAGCTAACAAGATCCCGAAGATTGCAACCAGGAGGTTCCTCTTTAGCATGGGATTAGGAAACTGGTATGAACTATATCGAATTTCGAAAGAAAAACTGTTAGTCGGTTATTAATTTCTGAAAAGAACTCTTATCATAATAGAATACTTTTATCAACTATTTCACGAAATCTGAGAATACTGGATCCTCTTGAACCTGGAAGAAGATATCGAAGCAGAGGACTGTATCAGTTCGGTAGCCTCAGACGACGAGAAACTTTTCGAGTTGACTTGTTTGGAGCTTGCCAACAAGAATTCGAGAAGAATTCTAAAGGAAATCGCCAGTGGTAGAGGCACCGCATCGGAAATCGCCGCACAAACAGGACTCTCATCTCAGGATGTATTGATTCATTTGACAAGATTGGAATCAATTGGACTAATTCAAAAAGACAGCCTAATCTCAGATTCCCTTCGTGGTAGGAATCCCAAACACTATAAGATCTCTAAATTAGCAGTTGTGTTAATCCCAACGGAAATAATCGACAAGGTTAGTTTAAGGCAGTTCATAAGCAAGAAATCTTTCGAGCTCTTGAAGAAACGTATATTCACTTCTGGAGTCATAGCTTCTGTATGGGTGATATCACTGGTTGCAGCGTATTACTTGGTCAACCGAATTTCTGCGCTTGTCCAGGCTGGATCAGCGATTAGCGTGAACTTTAGCGAAGTTTTCACCTTGATTCTTGCCCTATCGACCGCAGGAGTCTTCGCCGTAACGTGGAAGCTTGCAAAGAGACAGTCCAAGAAAGAGATAGACAAATCCGAGAAGAGTGCTAGGAGAGTCTTAAATCTCAGCTAATCTGTTTTCATAAACGAAAACACTATTGACAAATCGCTAGAATCGAGAAATATTTCAACGGGATATTTTCCATTTTGTAAGATAACAGTTCTCTTTTAGAATCCATTATCGGTACTGTTTCGTTGTCGTCAGACGATGCACCCATTTCACTGACGAAGACGAAACAGAGCCAAAAAAAAAGATTCACGAAAATAAATGTCAGGAGCTCTGATCAGCCATTATATACGAGCTCGTATTTTCGTTGGGATGAGCTGTGATATCTCTTGAAAACCTTAATTTTACGAGCCGGTCAGAGATAACGATTTCTAGTCTTTCATGTACCATTTCGAACATAGTCGAAAGCAAACATTTGAGAAATAACGACCATTTCTTGTTGAATTTGTGGAAAAGTTTGAAATCGAGATGGGTTTCTGATGTCACCATTTCCACCTTGAACCATCCGAGAGTCTCAAGAACTTCTCTCATGAAACGGATGACAAAGGAGGAGGTCAAATCAAAGTCAAGCAATTCAAATGCAAGAGGAACATTATTTTTCGCAATTTCGGAGGCAAGGATCTCGAAGGCAGTGGGATTCGTTTGGGAAATTAATTCTTGGAAAAGTGTGCTGCTTACTCCGATTCCACCAATAGCGCGCGCGCTAGTTCGATGACATTAAAGATCAGGAATTTTCAAAGAAGCAGAGATCCTCGTTATGATCTAAATGAGCATGACCTGCGCTACGTGGGGTGTCGTTGCGATGATCCAGGAAACAAGAAGTATCGTGTTCGGGGCACGTGGCAGGGCATTTCTTGAAGTCGTCGGACACGAAGTTACTGTAATGTTGCAGTAAAATTAAGGATTACGAATTCGCATTTATCTTGGCGATTCATTATTGATCCGAGTACGCCCATACAGGATCGTCCCTAGTTTTTTTGACGAAGAAATCGAAATCTTTTTTCTTGACATAACGATTTTCGAGCAATGTCTTGAACCATTCGTATGATGACGAACGCACAACGAGCATGGCATAATTTACAAGAGCGTTGAAGAATTCTTCAGCTTGGTGATCTTTCCCACATTCAGGGCAATACTGGCTGCCCTTGGGAAGCCAATCTCGAAAATCTTTGTCAGAGGTCATGTCGATTGCCTTCTTGAAAAATTCAATCAGAACGGGTCTGACTTCTTTCATTACATAAGGACCGAACTTTTCGTTCATCAGCGACGAAAAATCTTCCCAGAGGTCTTGCGTTCCCCAGCTTCCTGATAGATACAGGAGAGTTTTGCGATCTTGGTTTTTCTTTCCTGGTTTGTTTCGATCTTTCTTGCGCTTTACAAATCCGTATTCTTCGAGCTGCTTCAATTTGTCGTATGCCTGGTTCGGATTGATCTCGAATTCCTCTGCAACCTCTTTGGGCCTAACTCCGTTAGGTGAATCGTGAACAAAGTGGAGAATATCCTATACCTTCTCCGAGCACAAGAGCCTCGCTTCCGACGCACTTTCTACCGCAACAGACGAGAAATACCCTGATTTTCTTTCTCCTTCTCCTGCTTCTTCTAACATTATTTTTCTTATTTCCACAGATTCTGAAAATTCACGGAATTCAAGAATCTATGAAATCTTCTAAAAATTGCGCGGAAATATTAGTATTTGTTTGTTCGTGATCTTTCCTATGAAAAGAATCACGCCTTGGAAAGATCTGGCAAATGTACCTAGCGAAGCCTGCGAATACAAACTTTATGCTGGCAAGAAACTGCTGCGGAACGGTAGCTCTTGTGACTGTAAGAGAAGATTGAGAGAGCATAAGAAGAAAATCAAACAAGCAACTGGCTTTACTTTTCAACTTGCAAGATCCGCCCGAGCAGCCAGGATTATCGAAAGGCTAGACTGCCTGATCCAGAGGCCGCCGATGAACAAAAGGTGCGGATGATTTCGGTCTTTCGTTGGTTCGGAGGATGAATTCGTTTGCCAATAAGTAGAGATGAATGGATGAAGGGCAGGACTGGCAGGACTCTTGATTCCCGAATCGAAGCCTTTCTCCTTCAAAATAGAGAAAAAGCGTTCAAGCTTGCAGAGATCACAACAGCGATTCATGGAATCAAAGGAAGCTCCAACTGGGGCGATGTTGCTCTGAACATCTTGAGTGTCGTAATGTATGCTCAAGATGACCGAGATGCCATTTTAAGATTGGTCAAAGAAGGCCGTGTAAAAGAGAGTACGGTGAGAGATCAGTTTGGGAATGAAGATGTTTTTTTCGCTGTCAATTAATTACAATTAGGGAAGTCTAAAGATGGTGGAAAAATTACCACAACCTTTTCAGCGAACTTCCATCCTTCACCCTTTTGCGTCGCGGTTGCCTTTCTTCGAAACAATCCACTAGACAGTCGCTACGGTAAGTAGGCTCAATACTAACCAGAAGGCGTCCCGTCTATCCATCCAATTCTCCAATTCTTGAATACCTTCGTTATAGTCGGTCTCCGCCATGAATCCCTTCGACATGACTTCGTCCTTGTAGAGTTCTAGCATCTGAACAGGAGCGAGTGCCAGATTCCTCAATTTGTCAGGACTCTCGCTTGAGGATGCGTATTGAGGAATTGGACAAGTCCGAAC
>DATNHH010000124.1:0-8474 GCA_035605055.1 Nitrososphaerales archaeon | reverse complement strand
CACCAGCCGTGGGCCATGCAGGATCATCAAGAGTGAGTGTCTGATTCTGGGTAGCAGCCGAAGTAGAGGCAGTTGAACTAGAAGTCGAACTAGTAGTTGATGTACTAGGTACAGGACTTGTGGTAGAGCTCAATGAGGAGCTTGACGCCGAAGTAGAAGGACTGGTTGAAGAAGAACTACTGGAAGTAGAGTTAGTGGAAGAGGTAGTTCTTGTGCCGATGGAAAGATCTACAGCTAAAGCAGCTATGATTACCAAGAGTATTGCAATAACAGCTGCAACAGTTCGCTGAATCGCATTCCTTCCGGTCTTAACATTCTTCAAGAGATTGAACTGATCTTTGATGAATAATATCCATATATATTCGCTTTTGGTTTGGTCGATCTAGCCAAATTTTGTCTAAGCTTTTGAAATCCTGTTAAAGTTAGCGAGGAAGATTTGATTTGCAAAGAACTTTGGACTCTAAGCTCGAGCATCATGCCGAAAGTAAAAATTTTCTGTTTAAGCTCGAGAAACTTAGTGCAAGCGTTTGGGAAAAAGAACTGTACAACAGACCATTTCTGCTCGATTTGATCGAAGGCAAACTGCCAAGAGAAAAGTTCAGGCGCTATCTGATCCAAGATTATCATTATCTCGGCAGATTTGCTCAAGCCATGGCGATGGCGACAGCTCGAGCACACGATCTCTTCACAGTCCGGGTATTCGGAGTGCATCTGAAAATTACTTTGGAATACGAGTTTCCAAGAGTATGGAAAATGATGACTCGTTTTGGAGTACGGAAAGCCATGTTGGACGGTTCAACTCCTCTTCCCGGGACGATCGCCTATACTGATTTCATCTTTGACACGTGCTCTAATTGTTCATCTGCCGAGGCGGTTGCTGCCATCTATCCTTGTAATTTCAGTTACAAGGAACTCGGTAAAAAAATTCGACCTGCGCTAAAGAAATATTATCATATTCCAGACAATTTCATTTCTTTCAGTCTCTATCAGAAGCGAGTTTTTCTTGAATCGGCTACAAATACCTTGGAAGTCTTGTCGAGAGGCGCGTCAAGAGCTTCCTCCTCTGAACAAAACCGAATACTCGACAAATTCTACAAGGCGACAAAATTCGAGAAAGGTTTCTGGGATCAGGCGTACTCTGACTAACGCCTTATTCCTTTTTTCTACGATCCGTACTACACTTAAATTTTAGATTAACACAAGACACCAACATGCCTCTCTTCGGCGGCGGAAGCAAGAAAGTAAAATTCGATGCAAGAAACCCTCCCCAGCGATTTCTGGAAAATCCTCAGGGGTACTCCTTTGTCCACAATTTCAAGGTTCACTACAAGAGGGGAGTCTTGCAACCGCTCGCTAACAAGATGGATGTGTCGATAAACAGTCCGTCACCAGAACTGCCAACTCCGCAACTGGTAACAAATGAATTTAATCAAAGGATGATCATGTCGGTCGCCCACACCGACACAAAGCAACGATTCGATTCGGCCTCGTACCACATCACGAACATTGAGTACAAGGAATCATTCGCCTTGGTTTTCAGCTATGGTAGCAGCAGGCCTGTTGCTATCCCCATTAGGCAACCTCCAAATCAATTTGACAACAATTTTGTTTTCTGCAAGAATTGTGGGAATAAGTTAAGCTCGGATTCTAAATTTTGCAACAAGTGCGGGACATCCGTTGCATAATGGAGAGACAATACGAAAGCTCAGAAAGTAGATTTTGTGTAATATTCGAAGGATGAAAGCCGATTTTATGGCTTTGTAAACTCGATGGGTCTCTAGTACTTTGAGTATCGGCTGGTGATTTTGGGAAGCATTATTGAGAAAGTTGGGAATGAAAATGCCCACGCTTATCAATATTGCAAAAAAACCAAATGGTCACGAAATAAACTATCCTCCTTTGTGGATCAGAATTCTGCATATCGGAAACACAGTTATTCGGTTCTTGTGATCAACTTTTTGCTGAAATGTTAGAAATAGGCTCACCGATCAGGGATGAAGTTTAGAAGCTCAATCATATTACCTAGCCTCATAACCGGGCGATTTTGTTTTGTCTATCGAAAAAGCCATCAGGCATCCTGGCAACTTCAAGAAATCCGGCTTCGGCATATTTGCTCCGATAGTCTGACGGGATTGATAAATTCTCTTTGGAAATCCTTCCCGAACCAATAACTATCTATTATCAAATTCCCTGGAGAGGTGGGGAATGGTAATGCACTTGAAAATGGCGATCCTGCCTCCCGATATCATAGTGGAATGGGAGGACAGAATTCGTGAAGCGATCCCTAGTGCCGAAGTAACAACTTTCAAGAGTCCAGCTGATGTGGGCGGCTACATTGATGAAGTCAATTGCGCCTATGGCTTTGTACCTCCAGAGTTGTTTCGGCGTGCAAAAGAACTAAAGTGGATACAGTGTTATGCGGCGGGTCCGGCTCACTCATTCTGGTTTGACGAGCTTGTGCAAAGCGACGTGGTGGTTACGAACTTCCGTGGTATATTCAATGAACACGTTGCAGCCCACGCAATGTCTTTTCTTCTGGCATTTTCGCGCAACCTACACAGATATATTCCTCAGCAGGCTAGAACCGAATGGACCCAGTTACAGTTTAAGGTGTACCTTCCCGAGTCGACCGCGCTAATTATTGGAGTCGGAGGAATTGGAGCTGAGATTGGAGGGCTGTGCAAAGCCTTTGGAATGAAGGTGATTGGAGTAGATCCCAGAGTAGCCGTGAAACCCGCGCATTTTGACGCACTCTACTCTACCGACTCGCTAGAGGCTACGCTTCCGACCGCAGATTTTGTGATAATCACTACTCCCGAGACGCCCCAGACACGGAGGATGATCAACTCAAAGAGATTGAATTTGATGAAAGAAACTTCTTACCTTATCAACGTTGGTCGGGGAGCCTGCGTCGTTTTAGATGACCTGGAAGAAGCTTTGGAGGCGAAGAAGATTGCGGGAGCGGGTCTGGACGTTTTCGAAGAAGAGCCGTTACCATCCAATAGTCCGCTCTGGTCCAATCACGACGTCATGATTACTCCTCATGTTGCGGCAGACCAGGACTCGTTGCATGTTCCGGAACGAAGGACTAGAATCCTTTTGGAGAACTGCAAGAGATTTAGTCGAGGTGAGGAGCTGCTCAACGTAATGGACAAGAAAAACTGGTTTTGATGTCTGGATCGATCAGCCCAAAGACCTGAGCCGGTTGTTATGCAAAAAGGTTTCTATTTAGTTGCTGTGATGCATGGTGCTGAGGTTGTCCAGCACAAATCGGATCTTTCGGGTTCAACCTAGGAACGTGAGGGAAGTTCTCAACAAAAGAACCGAACTTAGGTAACTATTATTCTGTCGTTTTTTTCATTGAAGACAACGTACGATGTCTAAATCCATTCCGATTAATACTATAGTTCGTTGGGAAAGCGCTCCCGACTCACAACCGATTGATAACTAAACTTCTTAGTTACGAACTCTTCTGGCAATTCAACGCTCAAATCATAACCATCGCTGCCAACACCCCCAAAGCTTTTTCTCTGAAAGTTGTCTGGCTTGCTCAAAATATGAATCCCCCGACTCTTTCCGAACTACGCGAAATCTCAAACGAGCTGGGCTTTAGACTTGATGAAAAGGATCTTACCAGTTTCATCCGCTACCTCGAGCGCGATGTTGTGCCAGTCTTTAGCGAGCTTGAAGCGATGGAAGAGCCCAAGCTGATTTCCGAAAGTGCAGAGCGAGATCAGGGACATTTTCCATCGATCGAGGAGAACAGGTTCGGAGCATGGGCGTGGAAGTGCAGCGTCAAAGGAAAATCAGGCGGAATCTTGTCGGGAAAGAAGATCGCTCTAAAGGACAATGTCTCCCTCGCTGGAGTTCCGATGACAAATGGTACCGGTGCGATGAAAGACTATGTTGCGCAGATAGACGCCGAGGTGGTGAGGCGAATTATCGCGGCTGGTGGCGAAATCGTCGGAAAGGCAACGTGCGAAAATTTCTGCTGGACCGGCGGATCAAGCACATCGTTCCCGCAGCCAGTGTTGAATCCGCACAATACAAAGTTCATGGCCGGCGGCTCCTCAAGCGGCAGCGGGGCGCTCGTCGCCGCCGGGGAAGTCGATATGGCAATCGGTTGTGATCAGGGTGGATCAATTCGGATCCCAAGTTCTTGGTGTGGTGTTTTCGGGTTGAAACCGACC
Organism: Nitrososphaerales archaeon; assembly: GCA_035605055.1. Classification (GTDB taxonomy): domain Archaea; phylum Thermoproteota; class Nitrososphaeria; order Nitrososphaerales; family CADDZS01; genus DATLTL01. The sequence continues at coordinate 4,284 of DATNHH010000124.1, read as the reverse complement.
TACGGGCTAGTTCCATACAGTGGGATCGTCACGGGAGAGATGAGCTTCGACCACGCAGGCCCGATGGCATCGACGGTTGAAGACCTCGCTTTGCTCCTTGAGGTTACTGCCGGCCGAGACGGAGTTGATCCACGACAAGCAATGGCAGGAACTCCAACCGAGACTCCAAAATATTTCCAGAACCTCGACGCAAAAATCGATGGCGTGAAGATAGGACTGGTCAGCGAAGGGTTTGGATGGAAAGAGTCCGAGACGGATGTGGAAGATGCCGTTAGGCGATCGGCCTCGAAACTGGAAGGACTGGGGGCTAAGGTGAGCGAAGTCTCGATTCCCATTCACAAAAAAGCCTCGACGATCATGCTTGGAATCGATTTTGAAGGATCGTGGAGGGCGCTCCGCGACGGCTCGGTCAACTTTGGCACATTCGGCTACTATGACACGGAACTTGCTCGGTTTATCGGTTCGCGCCTGAAAACGAGTGGTGCAGAGTTCTCACCCAACGCAAAGCTCATTGCAATCTTTGGACAGTACCTGATCGAGAAATATCATTCGATATACTATACAAAAGCACAAAATCTGCGGCCGTCCGTCAGGAAGAAGTACAATGAGGCACTACAATCTTGCGACCTATTGATAATGCCTACTACTCCGCAAAAAGCCCAGCCATTCCCGGAAAAAGACCTCGTGGATTTAATTGCAAGCGGTTGGAACATGACTGCAAACGTCGCGCCACTTGATTTCACGGGGCACCCGGCACTAAATGTCCCGTGTGGAAAGTCTGAAGGTCTGCCGATCGGGATGATGATGGTTGGAAGACACTTCGATGAGCAGACGGTACTGAATGCGGCGCTCGCTTTCGAAAAACTAGCATTGAAATGAAGAATACAATATAAACATCCGAAAGATTATCGGTACCATAAATCCACAACAGTCATAATCAAACGATGCATTAATCGCAAACTAAAGAGCGTGTATCAACATAGCATTCTTTTCAATCGACAGCACTCAGGGTCTCGCACTCGTCCTGATCGCAGCGATGATCGTGTTTTCAATTTTGATACGAACGTATCACAAACAAAAGGCCTCGAAGGACGCGACAGTTGTCCAAAGCGAGGAAGCAGAATCTGTAACATCACAGTAATTATTCAGCCACTCTTCGTGACCGGCTGCTTTACGCAAACCTGACTTGGTTCAATTGATATTTGTGATTGCAGAGCGTCATCAGCAGACAATTTTCATTATTTCAAGCTTAAAATGAATCTAATCTAGAGGGATCGCGGTTGGAATTTGGAAACACTTAATCATTAACAAAAATACGGATTGTGCGAATGGACGATAAGAAAACGCGGCTTTCGACCGACCTTGATCATGATTTGAAACTGGGCCGCGAGATCGTCGAACTGGACGAGACTTCGCTGGGTGTTTCGCGGGACGGAATTCCGGTAACTGAAATAAAACTGGTGGAGATCAAGCAGGCGAGGATCGAAGAGGGCATCGGAATCGCAAGACTGGTCGTCGAGACGGGCGACGGAACGGTAAGAGATGTGGCGTTTTTCACAAAGAAAAAGATTCGGCAATTCCGCGCGTTAAGTAACATAATCAATAATCACATGGTGGGGAAGGATTTTCCACCGATCCTGGATGAGGACGAAAAACCAGCCCGGTACAACAGGGCGAGTACCTTACGATGGCTGCTTGAATTCATGCGCCCCTACAAGACAAAGTTGCTTTTTGGAATCGCATTTTCCGTGTTGCTCGCAGGGTTCAACCTGGTTCCGCCTTACCTGCTCCAGATTTTGATCGATAGCGTTCTGATTTCAAAGTCACCGCCGCATGGGCTGTATATCGACCTCACCCTGGTGCTGCTCGGTTCATACGGGATCATCACGATGCTCACGGTTCTGCAGGGCTATTTTCTAAACACGCTTGGGCAGCGCGTTGTTAACAATCTCAGGGGCCGAGTGTACGAGCACGCGATCAGCCTGCCGACTTCGTTCATTGAAAGGATGACCACCGGAAGGATTCTTTCGAGGCTCACAAACGATGTGGGAAACACGCAGTGGCTCATGGTCTGGGGAGTGCCAACGCTGACCGTCAACATTCTGACGTTGATTGGGATCGGGATAATACTCTTCATTCTCGACGCAGGTCTTGCGATCTTTGTGTTAGTGCCGGTTCCGTTCATCATCTACGCGCTCATAAGGTACAGGAAGGGCTCGTTCATGGTCTACCATAGAAACTGGCGAAGGAGTGCGGATGTGACCGCTATGATAACCGATACGGTGCCGGCGTACCAGGTGGTAAAGTCCTTTGTTAGAGAAGGACGGGAAGCGGGCAGGCTTGACGAGAACCTAGACAAACTCTACACCGCGCAGGTGGACGCCGTAAAAATGAACCTCTACTACTGGCCGGCTCTCGGTTTTCTTACTTCGCTCGCTACCGTCGCGATCTGGTGGGTGGGCGGAAATCAGGTCATCGTTGGAGGAATCCAGCTGGGAATTGTTACTGCTTTCGTCGCTTACCTCGCGCTGTTTTACACGCCGATTAACAACCTAAGCAACATCGTACCGTTCATACAGCAGGGGATCACTTCCGGCGACAGGCTGCGCGAGATAATTGATGCGAAACCCGAGGTGCAGACAAAGTCTGACGCGGTAAGCCCGAAGGATCTAGGAGGGGATATAGTGTTCGAGAATGTTGTGTTCGGGTACGAACCGTACAATCCTGTTATCAAGGATTTCAATCTGAAGATACCCAGGGGGCAAAGGGTAGCGATTGTCGGGAGAAGCGGATCGGGAAAGACTTCCATTTCGAGGCTTTTGATGAGATTTTACGACGTCAACAGCGGCTCTGTAAAGATCGGCGGCATTGACATCAGGGACATCGATCTGGATTACCTGAGAAGCAAGATTGCCTACGTCCTTCAGGATGTGGTGCTGTTTGACAACACGGTCGCGTATAACGTGGGCTACGGGGTGCCGGCTCCTAACGAAAAAGAAATCGGCCCGCTGGACGTTCTCCACTCGTGCAAGGCGGCGGGAATTCACAAGGAAATTATGGCTCTCCAGCTTGCTTACGACACGAACCTCGGCGAGAAGGGATCAACGCTCTCCGGCGGACAGAGACAGAGGCTGTCGCTCGCACGCGCGATTATCAAAAAGCCGGACATTTTCATTCTGGATGAAGCGACCTCAGATCTCGATGTTCAGAGCGAGAGGGAGATCTACCGCAGGATGTTAAAGCTCGCCGATGGAAAGACGACGATACTGGTCACGCACAACATGTACGAAGCGCTTAGCGTCGACAATGCGGTCATAATGAGCAACGGGAAGATCATAGAGGAGGGGAAGCCGAAGCAGCTCTTGGCAGCGGGTGGACAGTTTTCGTCGATGTTCAAGGAGTTCAACGGCGAGATCCCGTTCGAGATCGAGGACGATCTTTCGAAGACTGATCTGGGAGACGTCTCGGTTAAGCTTCCTTCCGTTGAACTTTCCAGACTTCAGATAACAGGGAGCGAGAGAATCAGCGAAGTGAATTACAGCGATGGCACAAAGACGTGGTCTAACCTCACGCCACGGCTGCCGTTTCCGCTGAGCCAGCCACAGATAATCATCCTGGAAAATCAGTTAGGCGAGGAGGTGGTCACGATCAACGACTCGGAGCAGCTGGAAGAAAAATCGAGGGAGGCGCTCAAGAAGGCGTCGCGAGCGAACAACTTTATCCTGAAGGTGGATGGGATCGATAAGGTCGTCGTGAGAGGAGACGAGCTGGAGTGGCACGTCACCACCGACGAAGGGCAGACTGTAGTTAACACGAGAGGCAGACGAAATGTCGTAGTGATGAACGACAAGGTGATCTTGATCGATCCACTCGATAACATCTCAGAGATTGATCTGAAGAAGATCGATAAGAAGAGTATGAAAGTGCTCAACAAGACTGTGTGATGAACTTGTAGCTCTTCACTCGCAAAACATGTCTGCATGCAAAACGCAAGAAAAAATCCCTACGAAATTCTTAGAACATCCTCGAAAATCCAGTACGAAACGATCAGTTCAATGCGTTTCGAGCTTTCCAAGCTCCGTTCAGCTCGTTTCAAGCTCTGTAAGCTCAGAAGAGCTTGAACGTAGCTCTTCGGCCAAAAAGTGCTCACGTGTGTAGAAACGCAGAAATTTTTTTTCTTAATGAATCAATGGGAACTCGGATATAAAGAGGCAGTCCACTAAATGCTTAAAACTATAGTAGAATTACAGTAATATTACTGTAATTATCTTGGGCAGAACGATT
>DATNHH010000123.1:0-4512 GCA_035605055.1 Nitrososphaerales archaeon | reverse complement strand
CGAAACAAAGTTGCGTTTTGCTATCCAGTGTCGATAATCAAGCGTAAATAAGCTCGTTGTCCAGTCGTACACTGGCACTAATGGAAGTTCTCGTCCCAAGTCACAAAAATCTTGGTTCTGAAAACCTCCCTACAGCGAACTCAAGGCTGGCTTTTGTCCTGACAAGAAGACTGAGTCATAGTCGTAGTGGTAAGCGACTGTTAATACAGTCATCTGAATGGGGCAGCTAGGAAGTCGCTCGAATACTCAGTCCCAATCCTAAGCCTAACTTGTTGAAAATCTTGTAGGATTATTCAGGATGGGATCAAGAAATCAAGATCAGATTATTCAGAGAGACGAAAAGAAGTAAGACTACGAATGCGATCATAGATCCAAATATGATTTTTCTAGTGGCTTGCAAATTGGATTTGATTCCGAGAAATGACAACGCGGCTGTTCCCATGATGAATCCTAGTTTTGTAGTGGCAATCGTTTGGAAGAAGCTTAGTTTCATTACCGATGATATGCCCAAGAGCAAGACGTTTCCCTCCCTTAGTCCATCTCGCAATGCCATTGATGTGGTAAGAAGATCAGTGACGCTCAAAACCACAGTACAGGAAAACAGAGCAAGTAAAGAAAACTCATAGGAGGAAAAGCGACCGGACAATGAGTTCTTTCTAACAAAATTTGGACTGATGCCTATTCCTGAGACTTGGGCCGATCGATGACTCCTTGAATCGTCGCTTTTAACGCCCAAGCAGAATTCCGAATTAATGGGGTCGTTAGCGCTTAAGCAAGTTGTGAAGCCTAGGTACTAAACACGCGTTCATGAATTGGAGCATTAGAAATGGAGATAGATTTAGTACAACTAGTTCTCGTGGGATTAATATTCCATTAAACTATTCATCCGCATGCAAGATCTGATTTCAATTGTCAAGAAGACTTGCGCGGGTTGCGGTTCTCCCGTCCGCGAGTACGACAGTGCATTTGTTGTAAGAGGTGACCAAACGCAGAATGTTACACCAGCGATCGTTTGTTATTCCTGCTCATTGAAGACTGAGGAAATATTCGTCTACTCCAGAAAACAGGGACCCAAAAATCTAGTTCACAGCTGGACAATTCCAGAAACTGAGAATGCTAGTGACAGCCACAGAATAACTGAGATCGCCACCGGGAGCCAGAAGCTAGACTTCGATGTCTTGTGGTGAAAGAGAATTCCACCAATGATAACTCCTGGGAATCCCCCTAAGAATGAAATAATCCAGAAAGTCGCTTCGCTGATCCGCTTTCTCCGCAGCTTCGAAGATGACTTGTCGATTCCCATGTAGATGAGCGCGATCAAGCTCAAGATCGACATCCAGTAAAGAAGCAGATCTTTCTCAGAAACAGCGATCAACTATTTTCCAAACTACAATCACGTATCTAAGGCAGATATATATCTGCTCCAGATACTGTTGAAATTATTTCCGAGAGTTCACCGACGCTAATGGGTGTAGAGTCATCTGAAGCAATCCTGACTTCAAATCAGGAAATTGAAGTAGTTACTGCATTCTGTCAGAACTGCGGAAAGAAGATTACGCTCACTAGTTCGATTCAACGATTTTGCTCTGCAGTTTGCAAGGATGATTTTGATAAAAGAATCGGACATGTTCGAAGAGCGAAACGAAAATTGTATCAGAGAGAATTTCGACGCAACAAATACAAGACGGAAGCAAAACACGTCATGAAAATTTCTTGCCCCAAATGTGGAGAAATTGGTTATCTAGTAAAATACTCTGTGAAAAATAAGGAAAGCGGCAAAGTAGTTTCTTCATACGAATCAGTACGACATCAGATAACACGGGATGGCCGCTCGGTACTATCGGGACAGTGCTACATCAGATCGCTCACCACGGAGGTTTAGAAGCCGGAGTTCATAAGTCTCATAAGTCCAAAAGTGTCTTTTCGTCTCTCAAAGTGTGAATACTGAGGCAATGATTTTAGTTCCGCTAACATCGGTTCTATACGTTCTCGCTCTTGCTTCTTTTACTATTGCAGGTTACTATGGGTTCCGTCTTACCAGACTCGCACGCAAGATGAAGGTCATGATCATGATGACCCAGGACGGACCTGAGTCGATTGTGGGAGGAATTGTCATTCTTGCTCTCTCGCAGGCGATGAACCTAGTTCAATCAATCGTTATCCTCCAAAACCTGCAATTCGCGAATTTCTTGGATGTGACCTCCGTTACGCTCCTCGTCAGCTCGGCTGTTATGTTTGCGATTGGATTCCATAAGATGTACGCGGTCTATCTAAACGAGCGTCTGAAGGTGAAGGTTCACAGCGCTCTTGAGGAACTTGCAAACGAGCAGGAGGCAGAGGACTGGCAGAGCAAGCTCCGCTGACCTTTGCGAAAAACAGTTTAGACTGCAGAAATTCCGACTAGTTCGTTTGAATTTGGTTCAGCCACCAATCGCTTACGACGATTTTGATCGAGTTGACATGTGTGTTGGAAAAATTGTCGAAGCTAGAGATTTTCCCGAAGCTAGAAAGCCGGCGTACCGATTGAAGATTGATTTCGGATCGGAAATCGGCCTGAAGAATTCTAGTGCGCAGCTTACCCGGCGATACGATAAGGAAGATCTGATCGGACGAAATATCATAGCTGTTGTGAATTTTGCACCGAAGCATATCGCCAATTTCGTTTCGGAGGTTCTTGTGTTAGGAGTCGCTGATGCTGATGGCGGTATTATACTGCTCACAACAGAGAACGACGCACCGCTGGGCTCGAGAGTTCACTAGTACCGCGGCAAAGATGGATCTACTTCTACTGCCCACGCTTCGATGCCGCCTTCGAGGTTTCGCACTTTTTTGTAGCCGAGACCCCTTAGGAAATCGGTGGCCCTAGCACTCCTTCCACCAATATGGCAGTAGGCGACGATCTCGTCTGCAGAATCGAGCTCGTTGACTCTTTCTGGAAGTTCTCCCAGAGGAATCAACTTGGAACCTTCGATGTGGACAATGTTCCACTCGTGAGGTTCTCGAACGTCAAGCAGCATAACTTTCTTCCCCAACTTGATTTCCTCGCTCAACTGCTTCGGAAGTACCGAAGCGATGTCAGGCTCCTTCTGTACACCGCAGAACGCCTCGTAATCTATCAGCTTGGTGATTTCCGGATTTTGCGAACAGACAGGGCACTTCGGATTCTTCTTGATCTTGAGCTCGTCGAAGGTCATCGAAAGAGCGTCATAAACTAGTAATCTACCCAATAGTGGTTCTCCCTTGCCCAGGATCAGCTTTACGGCCTCGGTCGCCTGAATCAGACCGACCAGGCCCGGCAACAGACCGAGGACTCCGCCTTCAGCGCACGATGGAACCAGCCCTGGTGGTGGCGGCTTCGGGTAAAGACACCGATAGCATGGCCCACCGTTTTTTGGATCGAATACGGTCGCCTGTCCCTCAAAGCGGAAGATGCTGGCGTAGACGTTTGGCTTGCCCAATATAACGCAGGCGTCATTTGTCAGGTACCTTGTGGGAAAATTGTCTGTGCCGTCGACGATGACGTCGTAACCCTTGAAAATTTCTAGAGCATTTTCTGAGTTGAGCGGCTCCTCGTAAATCTTGATTATCGTGTTGGGGTTTGCAAGCTGCAGTCTTTCCTTGGCGGTCTGAACCTTGGATTTCCCGACGTCCTTTTCGGTGTAGAGGATCTGCCGATGGAGATTTGTTTCGTCGATGACGTCAAAGTCGATCAGACCGATTGTCCCCACGCCGGCTGCAGCAAGGTACAAGGAACTGGGAGAGCCGAGACCACCAGTTCCAATTATGAGAGCCTTTGCGGCCTTTAACCTTCTTTGCCCCTCCATGCCTACCTCGGGAATTATCAGGTGCCTGCCGTACCTGCGGTATTCCTTTGGACTAATAATGACCTTCCTTTCATCGATGTCGGGAATGAACCGATTTTTTTCCTGCGTGTGCGAACCTCCGGCAATCGCGGGAACTATTCTAATCGTGTCAGATTCTTTGACTCCGGTCTCCTGTCCCTGGAGCTCGCGGACATCCACGTTATTCAGGAAGATGTTTACAAAATTTCTCAGGTTTCCATGCTCGTCGACGATGTGGGATCCCAGTTTCCTGTTTTCTTCAAGTAGTTTCTCAAGGGCCTGGGCCACGGTGTCGGCCTTTACGTTGACCTGTGATTTCGAACCTTCTGTGTACTGTCTTAATGCAGTAGGAATTAGAACTCTTACCATTTTTGCACTATCTTCATTTCTTCTAGAGCGAATTCGGATCTGTCATCTTTGAGCAACCAACTTTTTGTTTCGACGGGCTTTGATTCCCTGACCTCGATTACGATGTAAGAGAGGGCCGGCCAAGCATTGCTCATGTCAAACTGAGAGGGTTTGGCCGGCGCGTTCGGGTGCGAATGGTAGACCCCCACCACCTCAAGATCTCGTGACTCTGCTTTGCTCTCAGCTTTCATGAATTCCGTGGGATCGATCGTATACCGATGATATCTCTCTTCCTTCACAAAAACGTTTTCCATCCTCTTTG
>DATNHH010000122.1:0-3282 GCA_035605055.1 Nitrososphaerales archaeon | reverse complement strand
TGAATTTCGAAACCGGTATTGGCCTGCACCTCTTCAAAAGAGACACCGGGGTTCAGAGATTGCAACTCCATGCGTCTGGTCGTTTGATTGAATCCCATGGTGCAGAGATGAGTTATTATCTTGTGGACCGAACCGAAGATGAGGCCAGAACTTTCCCTCGATGTTCCCCCTGAAAGGTATCCTGGGCTTGTGACAAAATCAACCTTCTCGACGAACCTCCTTTTTTCATGGTGAGTCGCAACGAGTGTCTTCGTGCAGCAAGAAATGATGTCGTTCCCTCCGCCACTTCCGGGTAACCTGACTTTTGGTTTGTCCTTTGGTCCAATAATTGAAGTGTTGATGTTTCCGTACTTGTCGATCTGAGCGCCCCCTAGAAAACCATAATCAACGTATCCTCTCTGTTGGAGGTAGAATAATTCGAGTGGAGAAAGTATAGCAAGAGCTCGATTGGCGGCGCGCGCTTCGTTAGTAGATGGCGGTAACCTTCCAATCTGAATGTCGGGAGCAATCACACCTCCCTCAAATAATATTGTAAGGTTAGGTGCATGCGACTTCTGAGCCAAGACGGCCGAGACAAGAGGAATGCCAGCTCCGACAAAAACCACTTTGTTATCTTCCAATGCTCTAGCGCTCATGACCGCAACTAGTTCAGCAGTATTGTATGGTTGAGTTTGCAAAATCCCCTCTACTCCGCTATTCTTTTTGGCTTAATACCAAGTAGCTCCAAGTAGCCTTCGTGAGACCCCGGCTGAACAATGTATTTGTCGATGTATTCCTTCACGGCTTCCACACCTCTAGCGTCAACAGATTTTACATAATTGTCGATGTGTTCGAAATCAGGGTCATACAACCCCATGCATTCACCAGGTAGGCTACCGTACGGCGCCTCCACAACCGCGTCAACGCAAAAAAAAGGAACTGCTGTTTGCGTGGGATTACTTCGAAAAATGTCCGAGTCTACAATTTCTTCAGCGGTGACTATGACTTTGCCAGCAGATGAGGCTATTTCGCGATCTATGAACGGAAGACCGTCAATTTGAGTATTTCCAAATCGGTCGGCCCTTTGCACATGAATAACTGCTACATCGGGAAAAAGTGCGGGCACCAAGCAAAGTTTCTCTCCAGTAAAAGGACAGTCAGATTCCTTGACCAGATCAGCTTTCATCAAATCTGAACCCAGCATCGAGAATGTTGGCAAATATGGTACGCCCATTGCCCCTGCTTTGAATCTAAGCGAGATGGCCATGTGGCTCCACTCTTCGAAGTCGAGCTTTCCGCTCTCGCAGTAGGTTCTCATTATTTTCGAAAGACCCCATGTTACTCCGATTCCATACCAGCTGCTGATGACTTTCTTGACCGCTCCCGACACAACCAAAAGATCTGTTTCGAAAGAAACCAAATTTCTTGAGAGTGTAAGCCCACTTCTTTTTTGCCGAATGATTTCTCCAATGACTGGCATAGAAGTCCTAGAGTACATACAGCCTCCCAAAGCAACGTTATCGTTATCGTGAATGAGGGTAGAACATGCCTCGTGAAGGGTAGTCACCTTATCCCGAAGAGCTTTGTTCTTATTCTCTGTTAGCCTACGAGTTTGTCTGAAATTCTCTGACAATACGGATCAGATCTTTTGGCAATCGGGAATATCTAGACTGAAATAAAGACTTTGAAATTTGATTTAGAAATTTCTCGCAGGAATCGTTGAATCAGGTAGACAGTTATTCGAAAGCCTGTTTGGAGTCAATGTTGATATGTTTTATTTCGGTGAATTCGTTCAACCCTTCGATTCCCCTTAACCGTCCCAGCCCACTCTGTTTGTATCCTCCGAATTCGGCCGGTGCATAGTTCTTTCCATAGGTATTGATCCAGACAGTTCCAGCTTTTACCTTTCTCGAAACCTTCAAAGCCTTATCGAGATTCTTTGTCCAGACAGCGGCGGCAAGACCGTATTTCGTGTCATTTGCCATCTCGATTGCTTCGTCTTCGTTTTCAAAGGTTGCAATAGAAAGGACCGGTCCAAAAATCTCTTCCTGCGCTATCTTAGAATCATTAGGCACGTCGTCGAAAATTGTCGGTGAGATGAAAAATCCCTTTGATAATTGGTCTTTTGTCAGCCTGCTTCCTCCGGTCACAAGTTTAGCGCATCGTTTGCCATCGTCAATATACTCGATGACTTTTTCCATCTGCGCCTCTGATATTAATGGACCAAGCTCGATACTTGGATCAATTCCGTAGCCAACTTTCATTTGATTTGCTAACTTTGAAGCCTCTGAAATGAATTTGTCATGAACCACTTTGTCTATGAGTAGCCTACTGCCCGCGAAGCAAACTTGACCCGAAGTGAGGAAAGCCCCTCTTATCGCAGCGGTTATTGCTTTTTCAAACGGGGCATCTGCAAAAACGATGTTTGGCGACTTACCCCCAAGCTCAAGTGATAGCTTCTTTATGTTGTTAGATGCCAATCTCATAATTTCCTTTCCTGTTTCGGTCTCTCCCGTGAAGCTAACCATGTCCACGTTTTCGTTTCGAGCAAGTTCCTTTCCTACTATCGACCCAGAACCAGTTATGCAGTTGACAATGCCATCAGGGAATCTGTTTGTCAAATGCAACAACTGGATGAACTTGAAATTAGTCACGGGTGTTATGCTCGAGGGTTTTATCACGACAGAGTTGCCGGAAGCGAGTGCAGGTGCCAGGGACCTAATTAACAACAGAAGAGGCCAATTCCATGGTGTAATTATCGCAACGACCCCGATAGGTTCCCTAACTAAAAGAGCAAACGACGATGGTGACAGATCTATTGACTTTCCATAAACATTCCTTGCCAAACCGGAATAGTATTCGAGCGTGTCAATACAAACATTCAATTCTAGTTCTGCATCGCGAATGGTCTTGCCGGCATCTTTCACCAGGAGTTCGACTAATTCCGACCTATGTTCTTCCATTTTTGATGCAAGCAAGTACAGTGCCTTTGAGCGAGCTGTCGGATTGACTGACCAATCAGTCGATTCAAACGCTCTTGCTGCTTTCTCTACAGCCTCTTTCGCGGTGTTTACACTGCTTTGTGGAGCCGTCCCGACTAGGTCTCCAGTTGCTGGATTGTAAGATCTTATCAGATCATTGTTCTCTGCGACGAGAAATTTTCCGCCGACGTAATTCTCACAAATTAGGGGCGAATCAAAATGCATGTCCAATTGGTCAATCTAAGTCTTATAATAGGCTTGAGAGGGTGAGATCTAAGGCACTCAGTGCCAATCTGAGAAATACCAAATCAACATTATGATG
>DATNHH010000121.1:0-4090 GCA_035605055.1 Nitrososphaerales archaeon | reverse complement strand
CAGTCCTTCTTGCCTGGACTATCATTCTTTTCATGACCGTGCTCGTCCTAGAAGTAGTGTACACTCCCTACGATGAGTCACGATACATTCAGGCAAATAATGTGGGCGAAGGTGTCGCCCAGGCTGATCGACCTCTCATCGAAGGGCCGTATCAGGTAGTGTTTGTAACTTGTGAACAATGGCAGTTTCTATTCTATCCACACGTTGCAGGTTCTCCGGGGGCGACCATAGTCCAAGCGAACATACCTGTTTTGTTTATCGTCAGGTCTTCTGACGTTACCCACGGATTTTACATAAACACCGCGGGGCAGTGGGTGAATCAAGGTTTTCAGTTTGGAGTTATGGCAGTGCCTGGGTACATCGACTACGTAGTTTGGAATTTCCAACCCACCGCTGCGGCGTACACTGCAGGTGAATCGCTTTACCATGTGCAGTGCTCTGAGTACTGCGGAGTGACAGCGTCGGGCTTAGGGCATCCGTGGATGGACGCTATAATTTTCGTCGTACCAAATAATTCCAGCGGAATTGCACTGCAGAGCAAACAGATGGATGGAAACACGCCTCCTATTATGAATGGAACTCTGACCTCTTAGGATAGAAAACCATGGCTGAGCAAGTCCCACAGGAAGGAATGGAAGATCACTCGGGCCCTACCACGGTATTCGGCATACTCAAGGACATCATCTATAGCAAAAGCTACAAGCATTTTGCGTTGAAGCTCTTTTGCTTCGGGATGATCTGGCTCTTCGTCGCTGGGTCATTTGGTCTTGAGCTGAGAACTCAGGCAGGATTCTCGTTTACCGGAAACCTCCTTCCTCTTGAGGAATTGGGCTATTCAACGATCGCATACTTTCAGATGATGACGTACCACGCCGTCGTGATGTTTTTCGGAACGATCTTTACAACCGGCTTCTCAATTGCGTTTTACGTGGTTCCTCTAATCAGGGGAACGAAAAAACTTGCAGTCCCATGGATGGCAAATCTCGGTCACTGGCTGGTCGTGGCAGGTCTTCTGATGGTCATGGGGTCAAACTCCCAATACATGTTTACGTTCCTCATCCCGCTGAAAAATCCTTCCTCATTTTACGTTGCGGAGGCCGTGCAGTTCGTGGGCGACGAATTACTCATCGTCGCATTGCTAGCCCAGGCCTACATAAACAAGCGTCCGAACGAGAAATTCAGCATACCAGTCTCATTTATCGTAATGGATTGTGTCGCGATGGGTATAGGCATCATAACTGTCCTTTCCGCCATTATCTGGACGATTCTCTCGCCGCTCGGCGGATTCAATATCGATGTTTTCGCGATTCCAAATGTCGAAGTCTTCAGGGCCGCGTTCTGGTTTGAGAGCCATCCACTCGTCTACTTTGGAGCATTTCTGGTCGGTGGTCTTACCGTCTGGTTTGCAATGATTTATGCTAAGAGACCTATCTACAGCGAACGGATGATTCGCTACATTATAGCGATCCTGTTTGTCTTGACGATGTCTGTTTACATCCATCACATGGCAGAAGACCCGATCCCGATCTGGATCAGGGATGTATTCGCCCAGGTCGCAACCGAGCTCATAGCCGTTCCGTTCGTTCTTCTGTGGACTTTGATATTGATTACTCTAAAGTATTCAAAGCCCAGATGGGATGCGAGTCTTTTGTTTCTGGTTGCTGCGATCGCGGGCAACATTATTGGAGGAGCGACTGCCGAGCCATTACAGCCGATTCCTGCGGCAGATTTCGTTGTCCACAATACGATGTGGATTCCAGGCCATATTCATTTTATGATGGCAACTTTTACTCTCGGCTCATTCTTTGCGATCCTCTACTACGCTGCACCCGAGTTGTTAGGGCGTAAGTTATATTCACAGGGACTCGCAAAGTTTCACTTCATCGGTTGGACAGTTGGGATGGGTGCACTCGAAGCCGCGTTCAAGGTTCAGGGCGCGGAAGGACTGGTCAGAAGAGAGATAGCTTGGTTATCAATTTATGAACCATGGTTCCAGATGGCCATGATCGGAGCATGGCTTGCAGCTTTGTCCGTTGTTGGGTTTGCGACTAACATGCTGATGACGTGGAGGTATGGAGAGCCAATTGCTCCCAATCTCATACCGAGATGGGTCATCGCCGGGTTGACACTTGAGGAGCAATCAAGAACTAATGAAGGTACCCACAATCCAAACCTGATGTACTCAAGGATCCCGTATCCAGTCGGACTACAGACTCTTCCTTCTGAACATCCGTCTCCAATTGAGATTATCACACCAATTAGAGTCGGCCAGAGTTTCTCAGACAAAGTCGCCACTTCCTTCAAAACTTTGATCCGTGCGAACAAGTCTGGAGGATTTGTTCCCACAGAAAAGAAATCGGAGTAGGTTATTAGAGTGAAGCAAACAAAAATTGTCGGATGGGTGATACTTGCAATCGCCGCCGTTTTCTGGTTTTCAGCAATCGGCCTCGCTATAGGTCGGGGGCTTTTCGAGAATGAGAACGCTCTTCAGCTCATAGTCCTCGGTGGCGCCATTTCGATGGTCGCCGGAGTATTCCTTTGGTATGGGGATTAGGGGCGCGCGGAATGTCTGGATACAAGGATCTCAAAGATAAGATCTACATTATTGCGGCCGTAATTTATGTCGTGGGAATGTTTCCTTTGTATTATCTTTACCAGGCGAATCCGGCAGGCAATTATCAAATCGTTTCGGATCTTTCGTACATTTCAATCGGCGGTGCCTTTCTCGTTTTTCTGCAACTACTTATTGCAGCGTGGAAAGCACCGGAACCGGTTAAGAAAGAATCGATGGCTTGATTGGGATTCGCCGATCCTTTCTCAGGTGAATATCCGCTCAACGTTTTTTTAAGGACATTCACCTAGGTTATGAAATTCAGGATGGGTCCAAGATTGAGGAAATCTAGGATTCCTCAGATTTTGTTAGTAATCTTAATTTTTCTCATTTCAATCGGATTTTTCCTATTCAATTCATTTACCTTCTATTCGGTTGGATCCACCGGCTCGTCAACATTGCCTGCTTACGCAACTGTAGGAGCTTACGCAAACTATACAGGAAGGGGGGGGGTCATAGCTTTTTTGAGTGGCGTATCTGGGAACCTTTCGTATACTGTGACGAATGTACTTCCAAACGGTTCGATGGATCTTTTCGTGAATGGAAATCTATCCCTCGGAACTGAAGTCGATGTTCCAACTTCGCAGATCTCGGAGCATCTCACTGATTCAATTTCCAGTCCAAAGTTTTTCCCAGCAATACCTACTCAAGATCTGTTGTCTAGACAAATTGTGTTCCAAAATATATCCTGCTTGTTTGAAACCAGTACACTTCTGACCGTTCCCGCCGGTTCGTTTGCCGCAGTAGAGTATCAGGGAACCGGAGTCAATGATTCAACCTTAGATTTTTGGTTTGACAATTCTACGGGACTTGCGCTTCAAATGTCTGGTTCCGGAGCCGAGCTGCAGCTGATTGGAAGTAACATTGCGCGTCCGCTCTCAATCCAATCTCCTTCCGCATTTGATCTACCGATTATAGCAGTATTTCTCGTGGGATGGACTGTCGCGGGACTACTATTCTATTCTGTGAGGAGACACTACATCAACAAAAGCAAGGTCGATGGATATTTGCCCAGGAAAGAAGAGGATATCGGAAAGGTGAATAAGAATAAATCCAAAAAGGGTAAGCTCGAGTCTGAGAGCTAGAATTACGTAACTTCTATCGGGTTTTCGCCGACAACTTAGTGTCAGCCGGAATCTCGTCTTCCGTTAGGTCTTTGAGTGAATCAATGTCGTATTGCTCGTCCGGATCAGCAAGAAGGATTATTCCAAGCATTACAAATCCCAACGCAACAAACAATCCGAATACAAAATACCAGATACCAAACTCGCTTAATGTTGGCGCGGGTATCGCAACGAACGGAAGTAACATAAGACAGTGCGAATTAAGATCGGGAAATATTTAAACTTACGAAACCACTCCCTCCCTTCTCGACCGCTTTTGAGGTTGGAGTCGAAGTCAAACCGCGGATCATCAAAGAAAAAGAGCTTCGTTTTTCATGGGTACTTTAGTCTCCTTTTGAGCCTGACCATTTTGGCC
>DATNHH010000120.1:0-3417 GCA_035605055.1 Nitrososphaerales archaeon | reverse complement strand
AGCGACCTTCAATAGTTTTACTTAATTCAAAGATGGAGTGATGAATACATTATTGAGTAGTAATATTCTTCTGAAAGAATATTAGATCATCGAAAAGCTCGCTATCTCGGAGGCACTTTTTCTCGAATCTGATTTGACAATTCGCTTAAGGAGACTGGCTTTCTGATAAAGCTCTTGACGTCAAGATTCGGAAACATTTTCTTAAACTCTTCATAGTAAACCTCAAACGCCGTCAGAAACCAGACTACGGCATTCGTGTCGACCTTTCTTATCTCCCTGACCAGTTCGAAGCCACTAAGCTTGGGCATCCTGATGTCTATCAAAAGAAGATCGTAAGAACCGGGTTTGTACTTCGTCAACGCGTCTTGCGGGTCGGTGAATGCATCTACGCTAAACCCTTTCCTCTCCAGCCCTGTTTTTAGCGAATTAGCAATGTCGGGCTCGTCATCTACGAGAAAAATTTTGGTCATTTGGAGAGTGTTCTGACAGCCAAAACTCTAACCCAGCCTTAAATGCCTTATCATATGTCAAATTGAAAAGCAAACGTTCTTGGCCGGCGTGCCGCTATTAGTCCTACAGACATAGACGCAAAAAAAGGAAATTCCAAAACTTAAGTTAGGATTAGAGCTCCAACAATTATATACAGCAGAAACTCGGTCATGAGATAAAATGCCCCGGGATCGAGGCCGTATTCTCCAAGTAGCCGATAATCGGAGGATTCCTGACGAATTAGAGCAATTTCTTCGTCACGATGCATTTTCTCTGGTGGTTAAGGGAAAGGCTGGCACCGGCAAGACGGCTTTAGCGCTAACACTACTCAGTATGTTGATAGAAAAGCAAACTTGTCTTTACATTTCCAGCCGGCTCGCTTTATCTGAGCTGTTTGAATATTATCCGTGGATCCGAAACTACGTAAATGAATCAAAAAATGAAGTTGAAAGCTCAGAATTTCAGGAAAATACTGAGATTGCCCCATTCGTTGATGCCCGCTTGGACGAGCCTCAATCTCTTTTCGAGAGAATAACAAACCAGCTCATGGATACTAGTTCGCCACTAATTGTAATAGACACCTGGGACGCCGTGGGAGATTTCATGGACAAAGAGGCTTTGATGACAAATGCAAAGATACTCCAAATTTGGAGGCAAAGGGCTCGCGCGAAACTAATCTTCGTTCTGGAAAGCGTTGAGGACATTATTTTTGACAACTTGGTGGACGGAGTCATCGAACTTGAAGAAGGTTACGCAAATTCTCGGAGGACCAGGAGAATACGCCTAACTAAGCTTCGAGGAGTCAAAATCGAAAAACCTCAAAATTTCTTCACGCTCAACGATGGTGTATTTCATAGTTTCAACCAGTACGATCAGACGAAGTGGATCGAATTGGCTAATGCAGCCAATTCTGGATCTGACGGCTATCAGTTTCCAGAAGAATCCTCCGGTAGCGCTCTCCACTCATCTATCACTATAGAAGATATTCTGGTTGGAAAAATTCCAAAACACACAGTGATAAGTGTCGAGCTGGACCCGACGGTCAGTTCAAAATCAATCGTTCCACTAATTGCCAGAATAATCGCTGGTTATTCTAGGAAGAATGAAGTTGTGTTGCTACCTCCGCTGGGCGTTACGAATGCGAATATCGAGAGTCTGTTGAAACTATTCGTCCCGAATTCTAGGCAGAGGAAACGAATTGAAGTAATGAATCATACTACTGCTCTAAACTCTGCTACCGAAAATACAAATGAACTCGCCGACACTTTGAAGAAGATTGCCTCCAAAATCAAACAAAAGGATCGCCACTCCGAACTTCTCGGAGTGCTGAACCTCGGTCCATTTTTCAACAAGGAGATTGTAGGTCTTGAGACCTTGGCTGAAACCATAATTTCGGATATTACCTCATCTGTTGTGGTGACCCGATCTAGCGATAGTTTCCAGAAACTATCGGAGATTGCCGATGTGAGACTAAAAATAATTGAACTGAAAGGGAATTTATTCGTGCAGCCCGAAAATCCATGGGCAAGTCTGTACGGAGTCGAGAATGAAACAGGCGGTGAGATAATTTCGATCCGGCCTATGGTATGACAATTTTTTCTAATACTTTAGCTAGGAAAAGTTTCAGCAAGATCTTCAACCCTAGTGTGAGAGATGGCAGCTTCCAAAACTTCTTGAAGCTGCTGATATTTCCGTATGAAGGTCAATCCTGATTCTGTTGTGTAATAACTCTTAGTAATGTGACTTTCCTCCTTCCTTCCTTCGAGAAACTCGCATTCTAAAAGGAAGGAAAGGTACTGCTGTATCTGTTTTGAATTCAGATTGCAGCGATACATTATTCTCGTCTTGACAGAACCAGTGACACAGTGGGAGAGAATCAACCAGATGATTTCGATCCACCCGCGCTTCCTTTTGCTGGATTGGAGGCGTTCTTCTACAAGCGTACTCGTAAGACCCTCCTGCCTCGTACGTGGAACTTGCATATTCATGTTCCCGTCAGTATCTCCTCGAGGTTGATTCTTTGTTCCGGGGATATCCTAGGGAGTCTTTCGATGGGTACCTGCGCAAGCGCCAAGTCCTTTGTTAGACACAATTTCAAGACTTGAAAAGCCTCCACGTGGTTTGTTGCAGTATTTAGGCGGCTCTGAAGCGCCCGGTACTCTGCAAGCCCCTTTATCGCATTTGCTTTCAAGTATAGCTTGCTATGTTGAGACCAGAAGATCTCAATTAATCTTACTTTTTTGTCAATAACGTCAGAAACGTCAAAGTAAACTTGGGGAGAGAAATTTTTGGTTAGCGGGATCTCGTAAGCGAGGATGTTCGAATAATAACGTCCCGCCTCAACGGTTGCAAGCGCGATCGCTCGATGGTCATGGTGCGAGTCGCCGTCAGAGTGAGTCAGTATAAGGTCTGGTCTAGCCTTGTTTATGATGTGCTCGATGTGATTGATCAGATCATCATTAACTGAAAGCTTTGTGTCTTCGAAATTATCAATCCACAGATTGCTTGCACCGATGAACTTTGCTGATTCTTGTAACTCCCTTGTTCTTTGAACAGGGTCTCCAGAAGCCGAACCTCTGGTCACCGCGTACATATTCACACAATGACCTTGGCTGGCACATTTTATCAAAAGCCCACCACATCCCAATTCAATGTCGTCGGGGTGGGCACCTATTGCTAATATGTTCACGAACGTAGAGCGCAACCTGAATATCTTATGAGTACAGGAATAATGTTCGAGACATTATTCTCGGATATTGTAACCATCGAATCATAGTTTGTGCATTTCAGACCCTTTTTAGTTGAAGACGGTTTAACCTAAGCCCAAACATCTTTATCGAGAAAAGTGCCATAAGAAAAAACTAGAACATTATCTATTGAGTTGAACGACCGTTCTATGAATTTGAACGGCCATTCTATTCCATGACG
>DATNHH010000119.1:0-4999 GCA_035605055.1 Nitrososphaerales archaeon | reverse complement strand
AGAATTTCTGTATTTTCAGGGCCGTCAACGAGGATCTTAACATCGCCGTTCTTTCTCAGGTTTAGAAATCTCTCTATCATCTCAGGCGATGCTAGATTATGAGTTAACAGAACATGATCGATTCCGTTTAGTATCATCGCTTCAGCTTCGATCAGAGTTTGACAGCAGACTCCTACCGCTCCCGCGTTGATCTGCTTCTTTGCGATAAACGGGCTCTTGTGAGACTTTGCGTGAGGCCTGACTCCGCAGTTCTTTGATTTCGTAAACGCGGCCATCTTCTCGATGTTTCTTTCTAGGGCATCAAGATCTACCAGTACGCACGGAGTCGGAAGCTCTTCAATTTTCAAGAGAATCTAAGAGCTCGGAATCGTGAATTGAGTTTTAAATCTGATGTCGAATCAGCGACAGGAATTCTGTAGGAAGATCGAAAGAAGACTTTCGATCTCTACCCTGTTGACTTACTCGGGAGGTATTTCCTTCAATACCAAGTCGAGGTTGATGTTGTGGGATTTGTGATAGTAGTAACTGATGATGTAGATTACCAGACCCGACGCGAATACTACTCCGAGAAGGCCCTGCGCAGCGGATGTGAACGGTCCGATTGCAGCGTTTGTCGCAGCAAAATAGAATGTAGCGCCCATAGCGAGCATTGATAGAAAACCAAAGACAATCAGCATTACTGGACCACCTGGAAGTGCCTTTGCCATATCTTTCTTTTTGACTGCGAAGACTATCGCCGACAGGCCTACTATAACCCAGACCACGGCCCATATTGCAGTAGTATTGAGTGTAGCCACTAGGTAGGATTGGAGGTAAGTGAAGTCGATCAGGAAGAATATCCCGATCCCCAGAGTCAAGGCCGTCGCTTTAAGCGGAAAGTGGAAGCGCTGGTTTACGTCCGCAAAAGCCGTAGGCAGAACTCTGTCGAACGAAAATGCGAAGACGTAACGCGAAATCGCGAGGATTAGAGCGGCCGCCCACCATATGAAGAAAAGTAACCAACCTAGTTGCACGAATGTGGCCAGGTATGCATTGTTGATCACCATCGGGGTGAAGAGCGCGATCCACGGAGACACCCCCGGAAACGGCCAGGCGGAAGATCCATGACCGAACAGATAGAAGGCTGCCTGGTTGAACTCGTAGCCAATCATCTTTACTCCAAAGTAAAGACCTATGATATCCAAGGTTCCGCATATAAGTAATGCAAGCAACACTCCCCACAGCATACTCCTCCGGACATCTTTCATCTCCCCAGACACGTACACTGAATAGTTGAATCCGTTGAACAAGAGCACCCCGAAAGGAACGCTCGCCAAAGTGAGCGCAGTGGTCACCGGCTGAAATGTCCAACCAGCAGTTCCTGCATTACTCATGATACTATTGTATGTCGCGTTTAGCCCATTCGTGCTAGTGAAAGTGTTGAACGCGCTAGCGAAAGTCGAAGGAGAGGTGGTCGCCGCTACACCTATGAAAACGAAAGTGCCGAGAAAGATGATCGCCGCTAAGACGATCATGATTCTGCTGTACACTTTAGGACCAAACGCTGTAATTAAAGCACCCAGGATTATCACGAGTAACCCATACTCAAAGACTGTATTCGTGGTGAACGTAGTAGCGTAAGTAACCAGTCCTGGGCTGTGCCAGACATATCCCATGGTTACGTAAAAAACTGGAACAACAACTCCAGCCCAGGTCGGACCTCCAACCCCCGCCAGAAGAAAGATGAATGAAATGAACATGGCCCAGCCGCCAACGAATCCCAAAATCGGATGAATGGATCGGCCTATCCAGACGTAATCTCCTCCGGATCTAGGCATACTGACGGCAAACAAATAGTAGACTAACCCCAAAGGAATCATGAACAACAAACCGATCGCGGCGGAAGTCGTGAAATCTGCACCCGGAACGTTAGGTGAGACGTAACCGATCTGCGAGGCGATCCCAAAATATGTTGGACCAGTAACTGCAAGACTAAGAATCAGAGCATCATACCAACGAAAAGCTCGAACCAACCCTGTGGCATCGCGCACGAAAATTGATTTTGTAGCCGCCATTATCGTGCCGAGAAAGTCTATGATTATTTAAAACTTGGTAGGTTGTATCTTTTTTTATTCTTTCACCCTTGTTGGTTCATAAAATTAATCTAATTTTGAAGAAAAAAGCAACAATCTAATGGAATATGCGAGGCCAAGTCTGTCCTAAAGGAATGCCATAATTTTGGATAACTTTTGCCAAAATTTCAGGTAAAGCATATTTCCAAAACGGCCCGCCCACAATCAGATACCTGTTTTCAAGTTATTTTGAACAATCACCGTTCATTGCAAAAATAAGATAAATGAAAGCTAGCACCCTGTTTTCGGAAGTTCATCAGTTGAAACTGGGTCTGATTGAGAATTGTTGGTGGAGCTCTCCTGTAGGCCCCGTGGAAGGAATCAAGATTGCAAAGGAAATGGGTTTTGATTCGTACGACATCTTTCCATTGAATACATCTGTTGAAGTGAGAAAAGCTCAGCGCAGGGCCTTCAAGGAAAACGAGATGCCCTGCTCTTCATTCATCGTCGCTGCCAACGGGTTGACTGATTTCGTTCCTGAAATGAGAAAAGCAACGATTGACTATGTAAGAAAAGAGTTGGAGATCGGATTTGATTTCGACTCCCCCACAATGGTCCTTGTGCTAGGAAATTACTCTTACGAGAAGAGGGAATTCAAGCCAGAAGAGCAGTGGAACTGGGCAGTTGAAGGAGTCAGGGAAATTGCAGACTACTCAAAATCACTTGGGATAGAGATCGCCCTAGAATATGTACCGTACATGTTTTACCTGCTTGACTCCGTAGACCACATGGCGAAGTTCATCAAAGATGCTGATCATCCAGTAGTGAAGGCGAACGCAGATGTGTCACATCTGTTCTTGATGGGCGACGATCCTGAGACGCTGGAGAGACTCCGAAACAAAATCATCAACATCCACTTCTCAGACTGCGATGGAAAGGTACACGAGGATCTACCTCCGGGAAGGGGAGTCGTTCCGCTGAAGAGGTATCTGCATGTCTTGAAAGATATTGGTGTCAGTTGCCCTGTGAGTATCGAACTCCAATGGCCGAATGACCCGACTCAAATCAGGAGCTGGGTCTTCGAAGCTTATTCAGCGACTGCTAAGATGATGCAGGAGCTCGGATTAAGGTAGAAGCCGAATCTGTTCTCAACTAAGCCACAAACTCATTAACAGTTTCATCAACGTTCCAAACCGATTAGAAGTAACATGCTACTTGAAAATAAGACCGCTATCATTACTGGTGCCAGTCGGGGAATCGGGAGGGCAATTGCGAAAAAATTTAGCTCTGAAGGGGCTAAAGTAGCAATTAACTACAACAACTCTGCACTGGACGCAGCTTCTCTCTTGAAAGAGATTGAAGTGGCTGGCGGTACAGGAATTCTTGTCAAAGGTAACGTGTCAAAATCAGAAGAGGTAAAGCGAATTATCCAAGATACGATGAACGCTTGGGGATGGATTGATGTTCTTGTGAACAACGCCGGCATTCATTACCCAGTTGACATTTTTGAACACACGGAGGAAATGTGGGATGAAACTCTTGACGTTAATCTGAAAGGAACTTACCTCTGTTCAAAAGAGGTCGCTCCAATCATGCTGAACCAAAAGAGAGGTAAGATAATCAACATCTCTTCAAACTCGGGCATGTATCATCCGTCGGCGATGCGCTTCGCTGAGTACGTCGCATCCAAAGCGGGTGTAAATGGACTGACAAAAGCTCTCGCTCTCCGTTTGGGTCCTTACGTGAATGTAAATGCGATTTGTCCGGGTGCGATTGTTACAGACATGACGTCATTCAGAGACTCGGAAGCGAATAAAGCTCTGATTGACGAAACACCGTTGAAGAGGTTGGGAAAGGTGGAAGATGTTGCGAACGCGGCACTGTTTCTAGCGTCGGATATGTCGGATTTCATCACAGGCGAGCTTATGCTAGTTACCGGCGGCAGAGGAATGCATCAGTAACCTGGCCGCCAAGTAAAAGGAAATCTTGGGTCAAAAATCAGGAGAGACTCTCTCTTTCATCGAGCTTTATCTTTTCAGACTGTATTTTCTTCAGGCAATATTCACTCTAACTTCGAATGATCGAGATAAATTCAATAGGTAGTCATACAGCCTTTCACCCGTATGACCAGTTCAGTGACGGTTCAAAGCAATGAAAAGCTCTTGGACATGCTTCAAAGGATGCTCACAATCAGGAGATTTGAAGAGAGAGTAAAGAAGGAGTTTGCAGCTTCTAGGGTCAAGGGTTTTGTCCATCTTTACATTGGCGAGGAGGCCGTCGCAGTGGGAGTTTGTTCTAACCTGCGGGATGACGATTATGTGACGAGTACTCATCGCGGGCACGGTCATTGCATCGCGAAGGGGATTGAAATAAAGTCGATGATGGCGGAGCTTTTCGGAAAAAGAACCGGTACTTGCAAGGGCAAGGGAGGTTCGATGCATATCTCAGATCTGACGCTGGGAATGCTTGGAGCTAATGGAATTGTTGCCGGAGGTGTACCCCACGCGGTTGGAGCGGCGCTCTCGGCAAAGTATAGGGGAACAGACCAAGTTGCGGTTGCTTTCTTCAGCGATGGTGCGCTGAATCAAGGAGTTCTGCACGAATCTTTGAACCTTGCATCGATATGGAAATTACCCGTGATTTTCGTTTTAGAAAATAACCAGTACGCGGAATCGACGTCAATCAAGTACGCTACAAGTGTGGAAGACCCGACTATTAGGGCATCGTCCTACAGCATTCCTGCGTCCAGAATCGACGGCATGGACGTCATGTCAGTTTTTGAAACTGCGTCTGGTATGGTTGCAAGAGCGAGGCGCGGAGAAGGTCCATCGTATCTGGTTTGCGACACCTACCGTTACATGGGTCATTTTGAAGGCGACGATCAGAAGTACAGGACGACCCAGGAGGTTGATGAATGGAAGAGAGTAGATCCGGTTACGAGGTTCAAG
>DATNHH010000118.1:0-8602 GCA_035605055.1 Nitrososphaerales archaeon | reverse complement strand
CTTCTTCCATCGACGTCGCCTTGTAACTTACCCCCCAGCCTCCAATCAACTTCGATCCGGGTAAGTGAGATGCAATGTGCGCGTAATCAGAGTTTGTAAAATAGATCTCGAGTTCGACTGGACTCTCCAATTTCAGAAGTTTCATTTTACCTGCATTAAAACCGAAGACAGACTCTCTGACCCCTCTTCGGATTGCATCAAGGCATTCTGGCATTGAAGGGGAGATCGCCGCATAACGCCCTAAACTTTCCTTGAGTGGGATGCGCACCGACCATGGAGCATTTTTAGCTACATCATCTTCCAGTAGAGTACTATCGCCCGCGACCATGACGATGGGAACTCCCTGTTCTCCAAGAGTAGCCGCATTCATGTAAAACTCGCTGGATTCCTCGCCATTGTACTTCAACATTCGAATAATTCTGTCGTCGATAGTGTGATCAAAAGTAGAATTCGCGGTGCCGGGTCTTGCGTGATATCCGAGAAAAAGTGCCACGTCGCAACCCTTACCACCCGCAACCATAGAAATCGAGCGGGGATTTCCGCGCACTACATCTACGAACGACTGCATCTTCTCAGGTATCAGATTTACTTTTGGGCCGTGACTGTCCGCCACAACGACCCTTTCGAATCCGGATTTATTGAGCTCATCCGTCATTGCCAGAACACACTCCGTCATGATGTAGCGAGCCTCGTCGTAGAGATACTTCCCGGGAAACATATGTTCGTTTGATGTGATATGCGGCAGACCTTCCATATCCACCGAGACAAATGCTTTCTTCAAGGTCTGGTTTTCGTCAAATCACTCGAGCATATTAATAGCTCTGAATGGATTGTTTCAATTCAAATGGCGCTCGGCATTTTGAAGTTAGACTTAGTTGTCGGGAACAATGAATAAATCACTTGTTTTTTCTTCTCGTCAAGTAAATGAAATACAAGCTTTCGGACATGTCCTGGAAAGAGGCGGAGGAAGCATTCAAGAGATCAGACACCGTCATAGTACCCACCGGAACTCTGCACGCACACGGCCCGACTCCGATCGGAATTGACGCAACAGCCCCAGAAAGGTTAGCTGAAGAGGTTGGAAAAAGAACTAGCATGTTGATTTTACCTGTCGTTGCCTATGGTGAAGACGACAAGATGGCTAACTATCCGGGTTCAATTGGCATCAGCCCCAGCGTGCTTGAAATGTACTATACCGACATTTTGACTAGCCTGCGAAAGAACGGAGTCAGAAAAGTAGTTTTCATCAATGGCCACGGAGGAAATCGCGAAGCACTTACACGCGCCGGTCGGAACGTTCGGAAACTTGGAATGCTAGTTGCAATTTTGGAATGGTGGACGACCGCAAATGACTTGGGTCTCTATCCGAAAGACACTGATTATCTCCAAGAAATGTCGATAGGTATTGCGATCCACGGCAAGGAAAATGCCGACCTCAGGGAAGAAACTCACAGAGGTGAGTGGGGTACAAATCCGACAAAGAAAATTCTAGGAGAAAAGATCACGCCGGTCATCTTCACGAACTTCAAGTTTCGTGGCGGAACCGTGACAATTCCTGTTGACGCGTGGGAGATTGATCTTTCAACCCCTCCTTATGTAAAACAGGATGAGTTACCAAAACTTGTGGCCGCGGGAAACAGATTGATCGAACAATTTGCCGATTACTATGCTGAATTCGTGAAGGAATTTGAAAAGGTCGATGCTGACTCTCTAAAGTAAGTCCATGCTCCGCCGACCAGAAAATAACTTTGGTCGGCTTTGCATTCATTGCAGTGGGATTAACAGTCCACGGCTATGGCTAGATTTTCAACCCGACGAAAATACGAGCGTTGCTTACTTCCACTCGGGCTCGATGTGAGGATCAATGATGCATCGGAGAAGCAGCGTTCCGCTTGCGCTTGTGCGAATGCTACCCATAAACAGGTAGTTCCCGGCTCCGACAAAAGGTACCATGAATGTCTTTGAAACTACGCCATTGCCACTCGGGCCGACGATGTATTGATAATTGAATACTGTACTTGACCCATTAAAGTACGATGCCAATGCGATAAATATCTGGCTTGGAAGTTGCGTATCGCGAGCGTTGAGAGTCACATACAGCACTGTCTGCGAGCCTACCTGTTTCTCTGTGTAACTCATTGAGACAGAAGTAGGTGCGGCTCCATATGAAGCCCTGACCATGAAGGGAACTGAAAGGACTAGGGCAAGCAATCCGAAAACTACCAGAAAAGAGTATGTTCTCGGACCCCGTGCAATGTTCGCTTTTATTAGAGACATTCGCATTATCTACCTGATACTTACTTCCAATCTGGGTGCTTGTCACTTAACTGCTTTCGGTGTTTCGGGTCTGAATTCGGACCATCATATCAAACGGCGGAATATTCGTAAAGGGGACAATCAATGAAGGAGTACGATATATCGGAACTCTAGTAGGGAGTCAAATTATTAGGGCGCTTGATTTCGATCATTAGTTGGCAAAAAAAACTAGCGATAATTACGAAAGAAAGACTGTCAGTTCTGCAAGTATCAGTTTGGTTTTGAGGTCTCCGTTGAAAGCTCAATTTCGGCACCGATAGCGCGACGTCCCATCTCCTCATATTCCTGCAGCGTGTGAGGTACATAACATGGGACATCTGATGCAAATTCTTGAAACCTGGACTTGGTCGGCGCTCCCGATGATCCTTAGCGCGTGAAGCCTCGCATAAACAATAACAGATGGCATTTCTGATGCGAGATTAGATTATGAACTCGCCTCAGCTTGAAGGAAAAGTTGCAATCATTACTGGCGCCGGTTCCGGAATTGGTAGAGCCACCTCATTATTATTCGCGGGAGAAGGAGCGAATATCGTTGTGGCAGATGTCTCCGAGGAGGGAGGAAAAAAGACATCGGATTTGATTTCCCGAAAATTCGGAAGCGGCAGATCCGCCTTCGTCAAAACTGACGTAAGCAACGAAAACGATGTCAAAAACATGATAGGGTTCGCCGTGGATGAATTTGAAAAACTGGACGTTATTTTCAACAACGCCGGTATCTACGAGTGGACCTCAGTTGAAATTACACCAACGGAAACATGGGATCATATAATTGCAGTAAATCTTCGCGGAGCATTTTTGGGTACAAAGTACTCCGTTCCTCATTTGAAAAAGACGAGCGGTGTAATCGTCAACACATCTTCGAGTCTTGGAGTTGCAGGTGCACTCGAGTCTGCCGCATATGCTGCTTCAAAACACGGAGTCATCGGTCTCACGAAGGCGTCTGCCCTAGATCTCGCTCAATATAAGATCAGAGTGAACTGCATCTGCCCCGGTTCAATCGATACGGCGATGCAGGCTCGGGAGTTTGGGCGAACAAAAGATCCTGCGAAGACGAGAGAGGCTTACGACAAGATCTATCCCATGGGCAGGATTGGCAGACCAGAGGAAGTCGCGGAGCTCGTACTGTTTCTTGCAACAGATAGATCCTCGTTCATAACGGGGACACCGTTCCTTATCGACGGAGGGCTATTCGCGCAGTGGGGCGAGTCGCTGGCATCCAAAATTGAGGTCTGATGTCGAGGATTTCGTTACCCGGCAACCGTCCGACAATAGTTTCTTACCAGAAAAATTAGGGAGACCCCCGCAACCCTCCGCTTCCCAGATGGCTACGAGCAGTATTACGTGACTGCTTTAGAGCAGATGTAGTTTGTGTCTACTCTGGCGGAATCTCTTTGAAGGCAAGCGAGATGTCGATCCCCTTGCTCTTGTAATAGGCCTTTGAAGCAAAGTACGTGATGAATCCTATGATAACTACGGTTGCGAGCACTTCGAATCCGAACAAGCCATAAGTCTGGTTTGTGACCGCGGGGCTGATGTAACCGATGTACCCAATGTATGCAAACGAGATAGTCATAATCAATCCTACCACCGATATCAGGGGCAACCCACCGACCTTTGCCTTCACGAACCCAGGTGCCTGTGCGAACAAGTCTTTCTTCACGAACGGGAACACCATGAGTGCAAGTCCGGGGATGACATAGGCTAAACTCCACGCTACTGACCCAACCGTGAACGTGGACGACCAGCCCGCGAACTCATAGACGCCTGAAAATATGATAGATAAGATCGCGACCGCTACGATGGCGATGTACGGTGTATTGAACCGGGTCGAAATGTCGGCAAACTTTGAAGGAATCGCACGGTCGAAAGACCACGAGAAAAAGTATCTCGTCGGTATCCAGAAGTAGATGAAGAGGGGTGCAATCGAACCCGCGAGATAGGTGAAAAACATGACCGAAATGAGGCTGGTGTTGGGATATGCAATCACAGCCAGCATCAATGGCTGGGTCGGGTTGAATGGTAGGCCGTATGCTGGTGCTCCGACGTTATCCCAATGATTCCCGACGGCGGTGATCCAGCTTGTACTAACCGCGTTCACAGTTAGTTGTGATGTAATTATCCAGTAAACGAGTCCGCCGACCAGTGAGAGGAAAAGCGCAATAGGAATCGACTTCTTGACATTCTTGATTTCTCCAGCAAATCCGTTAATGTAGTTCCCACCGAATAGGAAAAGCGAAGAGAGCGGTAATGCGGCGATAGCCGGGCTAATCCCTATAGCCGGGGAAGCCGGCGCACCCGCATTCACAGCACTTGTATAAAGTGCACTGTAACTTGCACTAGCATTCAACCCTGAAGCGGGATTGTTGGAGAGCATCAAATTCCAGTTCGCTGCAAATGAAGTAGGGTTCGCAGTGCTAAGAATGTACCACATAAGCGCGATCCCGATTATTGCAGCCACCCATGAGATGTAGATCACTCCTTTTACATATCTTGTTCCGAAAATAGCAAAAACTCCGAACAAAAGTATAAACAAGACGCCTAACTCAAAGGTTCCTTGCGTCCCGCCGAGATAATTCCCAAGATTCGAAAGAGATGCGGAATTACCTACGATTCCTGAAGTTGTCAGGCTGACAGAGAAAGCAGATGCAAACGCCGATATCTGAGCCACAAATCCGACTAATAAAACGACAATCATGTAGAGCAAGCCCCATGCGAAACCGATTGATGGACTGAAAATCCTGCTAACCCAAACATAATCTGATCCAGTCCTCGGCATTGCAAGACCAATTGCCCAGTAACCGATCATTAGGAAGGCAAAAGGCACTGCCGCGATCAATAAGGAAAGTGGGAGGTTTGCTCCTCCTGTATTACCGTAAAACCACGCAAACTGTTGTGTTGTGAAAACTAAAGCAAATACGCAAGCCGATGCCATCAGTAATGAATCAGTCGCACTGAATTCCCTTACCAGGCCAGTTGCATTTCGGACGAATAACTTTGGAGATGGAGCCGTCAAAATACTTCTCTTCCGAGAGCGCCAGTTAGGCGATTTATTATCCTTTGCGATAGGCATCATAATCGCAAAATCTGTGCTCGACTGATCTGGGGTTTCTCCAATTGCAGTGAAAAATAATTATCGAACTATTTATACTGACCAAAATTCGTGAGGAACGGGAATATTGTCAAAAAAAGAGAATTTAGTGCTTGATTTCGTCAGTTACGGAAATTTCCGCTTGAGGTCAAATGGCCCGATGACACGAAGATCATCGTTTTTGCCCGCGCGAACTTTGAAAAAGTGCTGAAAATTTCGTGATTCGGGAATACCCTTCTCTGATTACGCTACGAAAAAGAGAAAACAGGAATTGACTGAAGCCGTAATAATCTCGAACTGGCACTATGGGAAGAGTGCAATATCTGTCGGGATGGGGAGGCTAAAGCAGACAGGATCTGCCTTGGATGCGGTCGAGTTAGGCATTAGAGCTGTTGAAGACGATCCATTTGCAGACAGTGTTGGAACAGGAGGCATTCCTAACATTGAGGGTGTGGCGGAACTCGATGCAAGCTTCATGGTTGGTAACACATATCGATGTGGGGCAGTTTCCGCACTCACAATGACAAAGAATCCAATATCAGTCGCGAGGAAGATAATGGAAATTTGTCCCCACGTGATGCTTTGTGGGGATGGAGCGCGAAAGTTCGCTCGCGCGGTTGGTTTTGAAGAGTATCAGCCCGTGACTGCGACGGCACTGGAAAAATGGAAAGATCTTCGTGAGAAACTTTTTGCAGGACTGGAGGACAAGTCAAAGTTCGAAGAATACCATAAGGCAGTCGGATATGATAGCGAGTTGGATTCTCTAGCAAAGGGCATTGAGATGATGACAAGGGCTGGGCAGCTGAAACAATTAGGAACAGTTGGAACTCTGTGTCTTGATTCGTCTGGGACTATCGTTGCAGGTACGTCGACGAGCGGTTGGGCGTTAAGGCTCCCTGGTCGTGTTGCTGACTCCTCAATTATCGGTGCAGGAACGTATGCGAGCCCAGCCGGCGCGAGCTCCTCAACAGGTTTAGGCGAAATAGCAATCAGACACGGACTAACTAGGACGGTGTGTGACTTTTTGGAAGAAGAATACTCTCCAACAGAGGCCTGCGAAGCCGCCTTGGAGAAGATGCTCAAACGCGATAAAGAAGTTACGGTGATTATGGCTTTAATCGCACTCGATAAACATGGTCGGGTTGGAGGCGCGACTACCAAAGACTCCTTTTCATATCAATATCAAAAATTGTCTGAAGATAAGATGACCGAAGTTGTGCCAACACCTGTTTCCGTCTGAAGTGACCATCAGAAATACATTACGAGAAAAATCGTAATAAGGACAGTCACAAAGATCCACCCAATGCCTTCAATGATTCGAGACTTTATCGGATACGGCCGAAAGCAGCCGAAGGTTCGCTGGCCGAATGACGCTCGTCTAGCGCTCACTTTCGCTGTGAACTACGAAGCGGGAGGGGAAAGATCCGTTCCAGCGGGTGATCCGAGCTCCGAGTCGTTCGGCGAGTTTCCTGTATATGGAGCTGCCCCGAAAAGGGATTTGGCCATGGAGTCGATCTTCGAGTACGAGACCAGGGTTGGTATATGGCGGATTCTCAGGCTTTTTGACAAGCATCGCGTTAAAGTGACGTTCTTCGCGACAGCTCAATCGCTCGAAGCGAACCCTGATGCAGCGAAGGAGATAGCTATCCGCGGTCATGAGGTTTGTAGCCACGGGTACAGGTGGATAGAACACTTTACTCTTACGCGGGACGAGGAACGCGAGCATATTAGAAAAGCTGTGGAGATTATCAAGAAGCTGACGGGCCAACGTCCAATTGGCTGGTACTGCAGGGAGCCGAGTGAGAATACTATAGAGCTCCTTGTGGAGGAGGGAGGATTCCTGTACGACTCTGACGTATATAACGACGACCTCCCTTACTATGTCAATGTCAATGGAAAAGATTTCCTGCTCATTCCTTACACTCCCGACATAAACGATTTTTACTTTTTCACAAACCGCTACCCAAACTCAGACGCTTTATTCCAGTATCTCAAGGATTCTTTCGACACGCTGTATGAAGAAGGCCTCGAGAACCCGAAAATGATGAACTTTGGCATTCATGTTAGGGCGTCAGGGAGGCCTGGCAGAATCGCTGCTACAGATCGCTTCCTAAGATACGTCAAAGGCTTCCCTGACGTTTGGTTCGCGCGCAGGGAAGAGATAGCCAGATGGTGGCTTGAACATTATAAACCGAATGATAAGTAAACGTTCGAAGTCCGCGTGCCAGATTAATTGGGGTATTTTTTGCAGTGAGCCTTCGTGACTCCCTAGTTTTCATCGACGGGAAATTCGTCAAGGGTGAGGAGGCAAAATTATCGGTATGGGACCACGGACTCCTTTACGGAGACGCGGTTTTTGACACTGCGAGGGTTTATGAGGGAAGTATCTTCAAACTCGACGAGCACCTCGAGAGATTGTTCGATTCGGCGAAGGGTTTGGACATCACACCTCCAGTTTCCATGAGTATATTGAAAGAAATTGTGATCAAAACTGTGAAACAGAATGCGATCAGCAACGGACAGATCAGAATTATCATAACGCGCGGCGTTGGTCCGCCTGGGCTCGACCCTGCTCTATGTCCCAAGCCATCACTTATCGTCTCCGCGTTGGCGGTCCCACCAATGCTTGGTCGCCGGGGACTCCGTCTCCTTACTTCCTCGGTCCGCAAAAAATCACCAATTTCCGTGGATTCGAAAATAAAATCAATCAACTACATCGACAACATCCTCGCCAAGATCCAAGCGAAAGCTGCTGGCTTCGACGATGCAATAATGCTGGAACCGGCGGGGTATGTGGCTGAAGCGACAGGTGCGAACATTTTCTTTGTAAAGAAAGTGAAGCTGTTTACACCCCCAACGACAGTTGCTCTTGAGGGAGTCACTAGAGCTACGATCATCGACCTAGCAAAAGAGAACGGCATTGAAGTCTGTGAAAGACCGATTACATGTCAGGAGCTTTATACTGCCGATGAAGTATTCCTCTCCGGCACCGGGATAGATGGTATCGTTCAGACGATCGAAATAGATGGCAGAAAGATCGGAAATGGATCCTGGCCGATTTCCGAGAAACTGAGAGAAGCCTACGCGAATATTATTCATTCCAAGTTTCTGACGCCGGCTAGTAATAGATTAGACTAAGTCATTTTCATCCACGACATTAGTTAGGGCAATGGTTAACGGCTCGTTGAAACTTTTTTC
>DATNHH010000117.1:0-4677 GCA_035605055.1 Nitrososphaerales archaeon | reverse complement strand
CCGATGACATGCTCACGACCCTCGTTCTTTTTCTGTTGCTCTATGCCAAAAATACTGGTAAAGCTGTACAAGAAAGTCGACTGATGGCGCGGGGGATAACAAGAGAAGTCAAGAACCGAACTACTAGACTCAGTGAAGAATACTTGACACAAGCAGCTCTAGGAAGGGGAAATGAATCGGTGACCAGACTCTGCAAAGAGATACTGACGGGAGGAATCGATTCAGTTCGCATGGAAACTCGGCGTGTACTTTCGCTCGGGGAGACTTCAGGTACTGATGCAGTGTTGGGAATTATTGTTGGTGGAATGCTTTGTACAAAGTGCAACTTCTCGAGTCTAGAAAGATTGTGAGAAAGAAATGATAACCAAAATAATCGTGAAGAAAATGACTTACAGAGATTCGATCAGTCTTATGAAGATCTCGGACGGTTTATCCAAGCTGTCGGGGGTGACGCAAGCTGCTGTTGTAATGGCTACGGAGCTAAACCGACGTGTGCTGACGGAGGCCGGCTTCAAAGATGCCGCGATAGATCGCGCGGCGAGCGACGATATGATCATAGCAATCGAGGCCAAGGACGAGGCATCACGCGACTCTGCCTTTGCAGAGACAGAGAAGATGCTTCTTTCTTCAAACGAGAAACTGGCAGGAGTTAACTCAATCCCAGCGTCGCTTGAGGAAGCTCTTGGGATAATCCCTGAAGCTAATTTGGTCGTGATCTCAGTCCCGGGTCAGTTCGCTAACAGGGAAGCCTCACGGGCACTGGCAAGAGGTCTGAATGTTTTCATCTTCAGCAGCAATGTCTCGCGCGAAGACGAACTTAGTCTCAAGCAAATGGCTAGGGGTAAGAGACTCTTAGTGATGGGTCCCGATTGCGGAACATCAATTATCAATCATAAAGTACTGGGATTTGGAAATACGATCCGCGAAGGTTCAATTGGTCTGGTCTCTGCGTCGGGGACAGGGTTGCAGGAAGTGGCAACTCTCATCCACAAGGGTGGTCTCGGAATATCGCAAGCTATCGGTACAGGCGGGGGGGACCTCTCAGAATTGGTCGGGGGAATAACGATGATTCAGGGGATAGAGTTGCTCGAGGCAGATGAACAAACAAGAATGATAGTGCTCATCTCAAAGCCCCCCGGTCCGAACACTATGAAAAAAGTTCTGAAAGCTGTGCAACAGTGCAAGAAACCTGTTATCGTGAACTTTCTTGGGGCAGCAGTAAGCCAAAGTATGCTAGGACAACATAGAGCTGCAAATACTCTTGAAGATGCGGCGAGAGTTGCGTTTGAACTCTCTGGTATAAAGCCTTCGAGCGAAGAACAAGGGCTTTCGAAGGAAACAACCCTTCTCGGGTTGGCAAAACATGAAAATCTTGCACGAAGTCAAACATACATTCGTGGCCTTTTTTCGGGCGGAACGCTGTGCTATGAGTCGCAGGTTATTCTTGAGCCGCTTATCGGCGCAGTATACTCAAATGCCCCAATAAACGAGCGGAACAAAGTACCCGGCGATGTCCCGAGCAAGAATCATGCGTGCATAGATATGGGCGCCGAGGAGTTCGTTGCGGGAAGGGCGCATCCAATGATCGACTTTAGCTTGCGGAATATGAGAATTCTCCAGGAAGCTAAGGATCCGGAGACTGCGGTTATACTGCTTGATGTGGAACTAGGATACGGTTCGAATCCCGATCCAGCGGGGCAACTTGTTCCGGTTATCCTCAAAGCTCGTGATCTTGCTGAGAATTACAGCCGACATCTGTCTTTTGTTGCTTCCGTTGTTGGGACCGACGGAGACTTTCAGGGTCTTGCAAAACAAGAGAAGGGCCTCGTGGATGCTGGCGTACTTATCATGCCGACCAACGTTCAAGCGACAAAGCTCGCAGCTGTCATTGCGACAGGAAGGAGCGTCTGAATTGAGATGCCTGCAAACAAAACTAAGAATAAACAAGAAAAGAAAAAAGCGAATCTATTGGGAGAACAACTGAAGGTCGTGAATATCGGGATATCGACGTTCGCAGATGATCTGCGTTCTCAAAACGTTGATGTCATCAATGTAGACTGGAAGCCACCAGCTGGGGGAGATACAGAGATGCTCAAACTGCTTGAGAAGGTCGGTTTTTGAAAAAACACGCCCGAAATTGAGATCCCAGAGAATTATCGGCCATTACATGTCTAGGAAGGCTTTGACTACTGGTACGATGGCCTTAGGATCACTCTATGCGGGCGATGACGAATCCCCGACGACCTACAATAAAACATTCAAATGAAAAAAATAAGTTACTGCTTTATCCGAAGACTCAACCCGATCAGGCTATGACGTATAAAGCATATCTGGACAACATCAAAACTCAAACAGGCAAGACTCCAGAAGACTTTATGGCACTCGCCAAAAAGAAGGGACTAATCAAAGATGGCAAGGTTGTGGCAAAGCATGGCGAGATAGTCAAGTGGCTAAAGTCGGAATTTAAGCTGGGTCATGGACATGCAAACGCGATTGTACTGTACATGAAGTATCCCGAAATCGCTAAGAAGAAAATCGAAAAGGGCGAGTAAGCGACAGTCAATGTTACTTCTTGTAAAACGATTTCAACCACGTTTGAGAGATCTGGTTTCCTTCAAATACGAGAAATCATTCCTTTAATGAGAAAATGTATTTTCTTTTTTCATACTACCTATAGGTCGATCGCAGATCACATCGACGAGTCCGGCCTCTTTTCAAACAGACTGCTCTAATCATACGCCCCACCATTACCGTCAACCACTCTGGGATATGTCACATTCGTGTCTGGAGCGATCGGCTTCGCGGTAGGATCAACATAGGCAGGGCCAAGATTCTTGCACACGCTACAAGTAGAAACAGGATAGATCGCAAGAATGTTTCGAGCCAGAAGTCATGGCGGATCTAGGGAGTCGTCGAGTCACCCCATTGCTCGGTTTTTCGTGGGGATTTGATATCAATGAAAAAGTAGGCATTGTCCTGCGCCTATAACCAAGCTAAGTGCAACCGATTGGAACCAGCATATTCCAAACTTTCAGTGGAGCTTTTCAAGCAGGAGGTTCAATACTATCAAACTACTCGATTGATCGCACTGGTAGGTTCTCCTCTTCCTACTCTTCATCGTGTACCCGCGGACCTTCTTCATTTTCGAAAGTCAGCATCTCACTTTCATTGATTTATTATGCCATTCCCCGCGCGATCGTGCAACGGTGCAATTCTGCGTACCGAAGAGCTCGTTTCAAGCTCTTCTGGCAATTTCTAATGTTATTGTATTGAAACTGAGCTGCTTTCAAAATTCTACAGCAGAGTTACAGAAATAGTGACCAGTGCAGGTCCAATTGGGCAGTTCGGTACCCTCGTACGCGCAAAGACCTTAGTGCAGATATTTCGAAACTCATAGGAGAATCGGTGACCCTTCGAAAAAACCGCGTACAAGTAGCGCCCGAGATTGAAACACTTTTATCTCACTTTCTCAGCGCACGTGTTGGAATTCCGCGTGATACCAAGAAGTTTCGAATACGTTTCTCCTTCGACGCTGGAGCAAGCGTTGAATTACCTGAACGAGTATGGACCTAATTCAAAAATCCTTGCTGGAGGACAGAGCCTCATTCCACTTATGAAACTGAGACTCGCATCCCCGAAATACGTGATCGATATCAACCACATTTCAGATCTCGATTACATCAGAGAGGACGGCGCGTGGCTTCGCATCGGTGCTCTAACTAAACACCACTCGATCGAGACTTCGGAGCTGCTGAGACACAAAACCCAGATAATGTCAGAAGCTGCATCTCTTATCGGTGATCCGCAGGTAAGGAACAACGGCACAATTGGTGGATCTCTCGTTCACGCCGATCCCGCCGCGGATTGGGGAGCGGTAATTATTGCGCTCGGTGCGAGCTTGAGGATGGTTAGCGCCTCAGGCGAACGAATCGTCAATTCGGATGATTTCTTTGTTGACTCGCTTACCTCTGCCGCGAAGAGTAACGAGATTTTGGCGGAGATCAGAGTCCCACTTTCAAGTCGGAGCGGCGGGTCTTACACTAAGCTGGAACGCAAATCGGGAGATTTTGCCACGGTAGGAGTTGCGGCGCAGCTTTCGCTGAATTCCTCCGGAGTCTGCGAGAACGCGGGGATCGGCCTGGCGTCGGTTGCGGCAACAAGCATTAGGGCGAGGAAGGCCGAAGCAGTTTTGAAGGGCAAGGAACCGACTAGAGCAAGAATAGAGGAGGCTGCAAGAGCTGCCTCCGAGGATTCAAAGCCGACTGACGATCCGCTTAGGGGCTCGGCCGAGTACAAGCGAGCGATGGTCCGGGTATTTACGGAACGCGCGCTTTCACATGCGCTCAGCAGGGCAAAGAACATGGAGTGAGTGAAGATGGAAAAAGTCTCTAGATTGAAGCACGTCCGTGTCAGGGTGAACGGGAAGGAGTACGAAGATGTCATCGAGTCGAGGATGCTGCTCGCGCATTTCATTAGGGAACGGCTCGGGATGACCGGCACTCACGTCGGGTGCGACACAACAAACTGCGGCGCATGTACAATAATCTTCAATGGAAGGTCGGTAAAGTCCTGCTCGATGTTTGCGGTGCAGGCGGACGGCGCGGAAATCTTGACTATTGAAGGCCTCGCTAAGGACGGCAAGCTCCACCGGATCCAGGAAGAGTTCTGGAATAACCA
>DATNHH010000116.1:0-17715 GCA_035605055.1 Nitrososphaerales archaeon | reverse complement strand
GCCAAGTTTCACAATTACGAGATTTTGGATTCTTCCCATCGAAGACCCTCCTTAGGAATCTCTGTTATGAAGCTATAGGGATAATGCTCTAAAGATGATTTTAGAACGACATCGATTACTTCCGGACGTGTAGCGACTATTACACTTCCACCGCCGCCTGCGCCAGTTAATTTTGATCCGAGGACATTTTTTCCTGATATCCTTTCAATAAGGTCATCGAGGTGCGGAGTTGACACATTTATCCAAGATAACTGCGCTTGGGCAGCCGTGAACAAAGATCCCAAGCGATCTATGTCTTTCGAAGTCGCAGCTTTAACAACTTCTTGACCTATGAAAGACGCCGATTTGACTAACTGAGCGAAGTAATTTGGATATTTCTGCCTTCGTCGTGCTACCTTTGCTATCAGCCGGGAAGTACTTCTTTTTTTCCCAGAAAAGATGACAATCAAGCTGAATGATTTTGGCACTGGAATGTCCGTTGGACCAGATTTCCGGTCGAATAGGATGAGTCCACCAGAAACACTCGCCTGAATATCCAGTCCAGAAGGATTCCCATGAACCCTTTTTTCTCCCGCGAATGCTTCTTGGGATATAGTTCTCAGATCAAGTGGTAAGCCGAGGAATCTGGAAAGCGCCGCAACTGACGCTACGGATACAGCCGCAGAAGAGCCCAAGCCAGACCCGGCCGGAATCTCAGAAGAAATAGAAACCTCAAATGATCTACTTTCCTTGGGTGATTTCGCTAGAATGTTTCTAGCAACAGTCTTGACGGCGACAAAGCTGCCGTCGTCGATATCGAAACTTGAGCGAATATTGCTCGAGACTATTCTTGACCTTTCTCTAGGATCAATTTCGCGAACGGAAACTCGCACTCTTTTGTTAATTGCAGCAGCAACAGCCAGAGATCCATGTACTACAAAATGCTCGCCCGAGAGAATGATTTTTCCTGGAGCGCTGGCTGCCGCTTGGTGAATCAACCAAAATGCACCGATGAATACCCAACAACAGAGGACTTGTCCCCAGAAGTGTCTCCGCTTGTAGCGTACTTCAAAATCTCCCCCTTCTTTTTTCCGAACTTCTTTGAAACTTGCATGGTAGCTGCAATTGCCCCATATCCACATGCTGACAAGTTCAGTTTTTCAATAACCGTGTAAAAAGAAGGAATGTCCACTTTTTCGACCTCTTTTAGCAATCTTGAATCCTTTGCAGCCGCTCTTTCGTGTGGTTCGTAATGAGTTAGATCGCTTGACCCTAACACGATGAAAGGAGCATTCTCTTCACCAATCAATGTGAATATTTCGTTTCCCACCTCCGTCGCTGTCTCCATGTCTTGCAACATCATACAAATGGGCAGGATCGAGATCTTTTCGATTAGTGATCCTGCAACTGCTTGTAGGAATGGAATCTGAACCTCTATCGAGTGCTCCCTGGAATGGGCTACATCGTCGAGGTCAATGATACTCGATCTAGCGACCAATCGCTTGGCGAGCTCCACATCGACTCTCATTTTTCCAATGGGAGTCTCCCAATATTCAGAGTTCGATAAGGCCACTCCGCTTCCAATACCGTAATGATTCGGTCCAAGAATTACTACAATGATCTTATCTTCGCTTCTGAATGATTGGACGAAATCGTGAACTACATAATAACTGTGGGCGGCGACTGCGCCGGAGTAAATGTAACCAGCGTGTGGAACCAATAGAGATTCCACCTTACTAATTCCTCTTTCTTTGACCGACTTTGAAGGAAAATTCCCGGGGCCGATTGGATCCGTGAACGATCTATGAATTAACTCGAATAGTTCGTCTCTATCAGAGGGGTAAAACTGGCCGGCAACATTCGGAGGTCTTGTCTTTGAACCCAATGACTTAGCATCATTCTGGACGGATACGAGAGCTATTCGTAAGATCTTTCTTCGTCTTCTTCTACGAGTTTCGTCTCAAAATCCTCTATTGAATACTTCAATTGCTGATCAGAGTTCAGAGCGCCACTGTGCATCAATACGTATCTTGCTAGCAACCAGAATATTGCGGCTAGCGCGCTTCTTCCTCGATTATTAGCAGGGATGACAACATCGACGTTGGCCGTCACATTATCAGTGTCGCAGATCGCAACTACAGGGATACCCAGTTTAGATGCTTCATCGAGTGCCTGATAATCAACCGCAGGGTCAGCAACTACTACGATCTCAGGGTCAAGATGGCGGGGAAAAAGCGGGTTAGTGAAAGTACCAGGCATGAATCTTCCAGTAAGTGCTTTGGCGCCCGTCGCCTCACAAAACTTGTCGATTGGAGTCTTTGCATATTCTCTCGCCGAGTAGACTACTACCCTTGAGATTTCAGAACGGGCGATGAACTTGGCGGCGATGTCGATTCGACTTAGAGTCTTTGAAACATCGATAACGTGAAGACCGTTAGCCTGCGTCCTACTCACAAACTGCGCCATACTCTTCGTCTTGACAAGAGTACCGATTCTAATACCTGTTGAAAGAAGGGCTCTCTCAGACAAACCAGGGGCAATAGTTGCCTCGGCCGACCCTTCATCCTCTACATCGTCACTTTGAGCCAAGATTGAAAATACCGATAATACCGAACTGTTGATTTTGTTTATAAAATGCTTACCGTGCCGCCGGCAATTTCAGAATGCTAACCGATATACGAGGTACTCGAGCTATCGAATTTCTGAACTACTTCAAACTCTTTCGAAAACGGCTGCTGGGACAGAGATTGGAGCTGAGGGTACAACTCCAGCCAATTTGCACTCGCGAGCTTAACGCTCGGATGATCTGGGCCGAGGGCATTGCTGGATACGCTCTGAGATACTTTGCGAACCTCAGCTTCATCCAGGTATCCCAAACTGTGTAAATACTCGTGAAGCAGAATCATAAACACGAAGGCGTTAATTTCCTTTAGATTCTTCGTCACGGCCTGCATTCCGTTAATCAGAGATTTATTTACAACGATAATGTTAGCGCCCACCGGGTGATACGCACCGACTGTACTTGGCATGTTAGCTAAAACGAGACTCAGACCTGCCCTGTGCGCTCCGAGTTCATCTTCGACCACTCGCTTTACCAGCTCAAATATCTCGTCAAAATTCTGAGCTCTATCTACGCGCCTACCGAGATCGTCCTGTCTCTCCTTCTTTGCCCTGAAAAATGGATCAATTCTATCATTCATATTATGCGGGGATCACTCGATTTACTTAGGCGATCTGATTCTTGGATAATAGTTTCTCGTAATATTCTGACGGGGCAGCGCCAATGGCTTGATCCAGCGCTTTCCCATCCTTGAATAGCATTATAGTTGGAATGCTCATGATATTGTATTTCATTGCGAGCTCCTGATTGTCGTCGACATTAACCTTTACAACTTTAATTTTTCCAGAGTACTTGCCAGCAAGCTTCTCGATCACCGGTGAGACCATCCTGCATGGACCGCACCATGGAGCCCAGAAATCCACCATTACCGGGACATTCGATTGTTCAACTTCTTGTTTCCAGTTGGAGTTCGTTCCAACAACTATCTGTGGTGAACCGTTTGACATAAGTACTAAATTGGCACCCGAATATATTTAAGGGTTCTGTCCCGAACTTCCGTAACTAGTCCCGAATAATCATTCCGATATTAATTTGAAACATATCCTGCGCCGACCCAACTCGGAATCTCCCTTCTTCAGATATGCCTCAACTATGCCGATTCTTTCAAGTAAATCCATATGATCCATAACTGTGGAATAAGAGGCGCCCGTTTCCTTTGAGAGATCGTCGGCAGTTTTGTCAGATTTCTCAAGTGCTTGGAGGATCTTGACGCGAGTATCGCACGGGGTCACGAGTTTGAAGCCAGAAACCTCGATGACACAGAAAGACCCCATTCTGCTAGAGATTTCCGTGACCTTCATAGTAAGTCAGTACAGCAATCCCGCTTTTTAGCCTTTAGGCCAAGTCCCGAATAATCGGGATTGAAACCTAATATCTATCGCTTGAGAATTCTAAATGTCTCTTCCACAATGCCTCGTTGTACGGCATTAATTGGTCGATAACATCCATACTGGAGATGAGCATCCTTCGGCAGCAGTATCGCTTCAGGCCCAGGGAGTTTAGAACTTTTCCGGGGTCTTCACCATTTTTCACTTGATTCACAAATTCGTTGTACTTGTCGGCAACGAGGTTTCCGCAAGTAAAGCATCTAACTGGTACGATCATAATCTAACTACCTGTATGATTTCTGTTTCCTTCTTCTAGCGCCAGGGCCACCGAACTTTTTCGATTCAGACTGTCTTGCGTCGCCAGATAAAAGATGAACATCGTGTTCAATGATTCTCTTGCGCAACTCCTGTCCCCTAGTCCAATCAACAAGAGCTTTGGATATCGCCATCGCTGAAGCCTCCGCTTGACCCATGAAGCCGCCACCGGAAACTCTAACATCAATGTCGACTTTGTCGCGCAGCTCCCCCGACAACACCAAGGGAGTCATAAC
Organism: Nitrososphaerales archaeon; assembly: GCA_035605055.1. Taxonomy (GTDB): domain Archaea; phylum Thermoproteota; class Nitrososphaeria; order Nitrososphaerales; family CADDZS01; genus DATLTL01. Next base: position 13,237 of record DATNHH010000116.1, on the reverse strand, counting down.
CCGTTGGCGAGAAACAGTCGGAGTCATGATTTCTACCGGGACGTTGTTAATTCGGATCCTTCCAGTTCCTGGCATAATGGCCGCAGTCGCTCTGGCCTGCTTTCTCGCCCCGGCATAAAGTTTTGTTTTTCTTGCAGCAACCATCTCTAATCACTCGCTACTCTGTTGGAGCTCCTTTCCAACCAATTCTTTCTGCCACTTCGCCTAACGGAACGTAATACGCTAGCGGCTTCGTGGCTCTCGCTTCCTCGAAGTTCATGAATGAGATTCTTTCCAACCCCTTTGGAACATCGGTATAAACCCTCAATCTCCTCAATGCAGAAACTCCACTCGGCTTCGATCTCGGGATCATTCCTCGAACCATTCTGGTCATAATACCCGCGGGTGTTCGCGGGTGGAACGGACCGTGTTTCGGGTGCACTACACTGGCGATCTTGAGTCTTTCAAAGAAATCGCCCATGACATTCGATCTGTGGCCGCTGAAAAGCGCCTTCTCAGCGTGAATTATGACAACGCTGTTACCTGTAAGCAGAAGCTTCGCAACTTTCGAACACATTCGTCCGATGATTTGCCCACTGGCATCGACGTAATACTTTGTCGGACCTTCCGATTTCTTCTCCATTTGGAGACTGGGTTCTTCCATTGAGCTAGCCAAGTAGCAACACATCCTTTACAGACGCATTAGTCTCCATAAACTCTCTCACACTCAAACAATTACCTCCAGAAGCTTTGATTTTCGCTCTAGCATCCCTCGAAAAAGAGAAAGCTCCAACCGTCACTTTGTGATCAATAGCTCCCAAACCCAGTACTTTTCCGGGAACCAGAACTTTCGCTCCGTCTATCGAGTTCCGTGAAATATCCGAAACATTGACCTCGGGTCTGTTTTTTCTGCTAGCAAGAACAGCTTCCGAGGCATCGCTCCATATCTTCTGTTTTGATTTTTTGGAATGTCTTTCAAGATCATAGCCAAGCTTTAGCCTGAATTCGTTATCCTTCATCTTAATCACTACTACTCGGCAACAAGCTGGGCGGAGAATTCCTGAAGGCTCTTCTGAAGTTTCTCAATTGATCTGATAAAGATCTCTGGAGCCGGGATCGAACCAACTGACTCAATGTAAAGTTCGTACTCATCAGGCTTACCAGTCTCGGATAGGACCGAGGCGCAAGTAGCTTGCCACTTTGCATGCTCACTCCCTTTACCGAGTCTGGCATAAGCTTCGAGTTTTACTTTTTGGCCAGGTGCCAACTTTACAATAGGAATAAGATCACTAATGGGTTTAGTCTCAGGGTCTTCTGAAACAAGATCACCAGAATTAACAGTTCTTACCTTGTCGGCTGCTTCAGCATCCAACACGAGTAGAACCCGGCACTTAGGACATCCAAGCGCGCTCTTGCAATCACAATCTTCTGGTAGGTTGTATCTGTTCAAGTCAGTCTTAAGTGGAATCAAACCTAGTCTATGAGCGACTAGTTCATCAAACATTACAGAAGAGTTCTCCAAAATCACGACGTCGTCAATGGCCATGGTAGGAACCTGCGATATAGCAATTCTCCTAATGGCGTTCGCGTAAGCCCTCTCGACTCCCTTCATACGAAGTCTGATCCGAGACGGTTGAGACTCTATAACATCAATTGTTACCACTAGAATAAACACTCCTTAAACAAAAATGACAAAAAGAAGACAACCGAACTAATCGTAACAGAACTACCGGGCTTGATGCGTTTAAAACCTTAACGGGTAGCACGAAAGGTTCTACACAATCTACTCTTCATTTTCCTCGCCTTGGTTTAACTGCCGGGTGATTACCGCACTTAGATCGAGAAGGCCATCGCGCGTGGTCGCAGAAACCGGGTAAAGTTCGCTTGACATGCCTGCCCTTGAAATATCTCTCAATAAGATGGAATCGAGCTCATAGCTATGCATCGATTCCTGCCTCAATGCTTCTTCCAACTTGTACGCGTTGGAAGACCAGGAGAGGACTTTTTTGAGATTAGGTCCGAGCATATCTTTTCGAGAAAGAACAGAAATATGCGGGACTTTAAGCCGAAGTCTAATCGAGGCGGAAAGCAGGGCTATGCTCAGGAAGTTGCTCGGAGTAGAAACAAGAGTGGAGTCGAAAAGGAAGAGCATCGTGGTAGCCTCCGCGGTCACATTGTCAACGATATAGGGGCCGCTATTCCGATAAGCAAATAGCTCTATCTGCCCTGGAGTATCGAAGATTGCGTAATCAGGATTGATGGATTCTAATGAATCTTGGATGTCATTGATTCGCGTGGCAACAAGATCCGCCGCCATGATCAATGCGCCATTTGGCCCTAGCTGATAATTTTGCATTATGGTCGAAATATCTATCATTTCTCTGATGTCAATGTCCGGCTCGTACGGTAGCTCCTGAACTCCCGGATCTAAGTTAACTGTCGCAACCGTTGACCCCTTATCAGTGTACCATGGGGCTAGCACTGAACAAAGTGTTGACTTGCCTGCACCGGCTGTTCCAGTAAGAAATATTGCCCGCATTAGAAATCAACTTAATCCTCACTTTATCAGAGATGAACGTTTCCGTTTGACTTCAAAATCCAATAAGAAAGACTCCAGACAGATAGTAGCAGAAATTCTAATCGTGGGAAATGAGTTGCTAAATGGAACCACTCTTGATACTAACTCGCATTGGATGTCGCAGGAGCTCACGAAGCTCGGCGTAATGGTAGCAAGAAAAACAACGATTCGAGACGAAATGGATATCATAGTATCAACCTTCAAGGAATGTTTTAGGAGAAAACCGGATTGGATATTCTCCATCGGAGGGCTCGGGCCCACCTACGATGACATGACGATCGAGGGTCTTGCCAACTCCATTGGGAAGGAGCTCTTTCTTGACGATTCGGCCATTCAAATGTTGAAAGATAGTTACGAGCGACGAAGAAAAATGTTCAACAATCCAATCCGACGAATGCCGAAAGCTAGTCTGAAGATGGCGATGATACCTCGTGGTGCGACTGCTCTTTATAATTCGGTCGGCAGCGCAGCAGGAGTTTTGCTGAAGGTTGGTAAAACGCAGGTGGTTTCTCTGCCGGGAGTTCCCAGCGAAATGAAAGCAATTTTCACAGAGGAGCTCATTCCACTGATACAACCATACTCTTCGAAAATCATCCATGCAGAGGAATGGTTGGAGCTGATAGGTACTTCCGAGTCCAGGCTTTCAACACCGGTAGCACGAATTTCGAAAAAGTACTCCCCTCTTCTCTATGTAAAATCTCATCCAATGGGATTTGAGAATGGCAAGTCTGTCATCCATGTGCAGTTGATCTTGACTTCGGATGCAGACGAAAAGGAAAAGTCGATATTGATTTTGGAAAAGGCGGCCTCCGAGATGATTACGGCTGCGAAAAAATTAGGTGCGAACGTGAAGGCGATAAAGTCAGTACGATGACTCTGCGCTGGGACGAAGAAGGCGCATCCTTCTTTCCCTTCCACACTTGCCACATTTGAAGTTCGCATACCCCCGCGGGTTTCTGACGTTTTCATAATTGACAATATAATTCTTGGTTCTCGTCATGCATCGATCGCAGAACCTGGTTTCAAACTGCTCGGACAAAATTTACTAATCCCAGTACTTCTTGGTCTCGATAAATTTGAGCTTTGCTTCCAACAAATCGTCGTAAAACTCCTGCTCAGAATCGTGCATTCTCGAAAGTACTCTGGAAGCCATCTGCGGACCAACCCCGTAAACGCTCAGTGCGATCACTCCCTTCTTTCCATAGGCGAGAATAATGTCTGCGGACCTCCTAGTCTTAGACAGAGCGTCACTCTCGTCCTTGGTTAGGGATTGATTTTTCGACTTTTTCTTTAGAAGAGCTGATGTTGTGAATCTAGCCCCGTAGAACAATACTGCCATAAGCCTTGAGCCGCACTTTTCACATTTCGGGAAATCTTCTAGATCTCCCACTCGGACGAATTCCTTCAGATTTCCACAATCAAAACACAGAAAGCTTGCTACTTCTTTTTCGATGTGGGCTTTCATCGATTCGACAGAGTTAACGGCTGGATCGGCATAGTCTTCGTCTTCCGCGTAACGGGAGAGAATGTACATAGCGAGCGGGCTCGGTTTTTCAGAAGTAACCGTGACGAGTTTGATCCTTCCTTCTTCGCACTCTTTTAGAATCTCAACGGACCTAGGAATATCGACCTTTGTGTCGAACGCCTCCCTCATCGTTTCTTCGTAAATTGGTGTGAACCTGAATTTCACACCCAGTTCCTTCATTTCGTCCCCGGACATCAATCGTCCCCTTTTCAGAGCCCCAAATCTTTCTGCAATAAATTTCATTTCGTAGCCAAAAGGGAAGTGCTTCCGAAGTACACCTTCGATAAAACCGGGAAGGGTGTTGTCATAGTGGAAAAGCTTCTCTGCGAGCTTTTCTGTTTCGTATTCGTCAGTTGTAAGTTCGATCAAAATGCGATATCCGTCGTTCCACCAGTGTCTTACCAGACCACCCATACGAACCAAAATTTCTTCGAAAAGTTCTCCGAATGTTGAATTCACCCTGTCTCCGGCAGAAGTATGAATGATGAGGAAATTCTTGAATCGCTCAACTACGATCCTTTTTTCAGTTGGAACTCTGAAATTGGAAATCTGAGTTCTCATTTCATCTACCACTTCCTGTCTAGCAGATTTTTCGGCGTTCCAGTTTAAAGCGCGAGCCAAATTGGTATCTTCAAGAGGATGCTCAAGTAAAAGTTCAATTCTGCCTCTCTCCGTCCCGACACTTCTGGCAACAGATTCTGGAATCGGAATCATTTCACCGTCCCAACCGGGAACCGCAGCGCTCGGGTCGATTATCGGCGTGACGTACACCAGATCTTCTTGGAGTGATTCGATCTGCCATACTTTGCCCTTGATAATGAAGTGGACACCAATCTTTGCGTGTATCATCATGAACTCTTCTCCGAGAATCCCGACTTTCTTTTGCGTGGTCATATCGACGACAGAGTAACGCCTCTCATCCCGGATCATCGAAAGATTCTGCAGATAGTACTCCCGGCACTTTCTCCTTCGGATAAGTCTGTCCCCATCCACGGTCAAGTAACCAAGCTTTTCCATGAATGAGATTATGGATTGAAGTGAATTCTTCGTGAGCGACCTAAAAGCGAAGGATGTATGTGACATTCCCAAAATTTCGTCTTGCGAAATTTCTCCATATTCCATCAACAAGCCGGCCACTTGATGAGCCAAAACATCTAGAGGTGATTCATGAATGATGGCGGGTTCAAGTCTCTTCGCGATTGCTTCGTTAGAAATCGAAATTGATTCGAGGCAATCTTCCGGACTAACAGATAGAATTATTCCCTCGGATTTTCTCGACAAGCTGTGACCGGACCGCCCTACCCTTTGAATAAGTGAGTTAACCTGTCTGGGCGACATGTACTGAATCACTAGATCGACGGAACCAATGTCGATTCCCAGCTCCAGAGTGGCAGTCGAAACCATCGCCCTAATTATTCCATCTTTGAATTCCTGCTCGACTCTTTCCCTTTCTTCTCGTGGCAACGAGCCATGATGAACCCCCACTTTCGAACCAAGCATGCCGAGTCTTGAGCCAAGTTCTTCGGCGATAGTTCTGCTGTTTACGAAAATCAATGTCCTTTCGTGGCATTCGATCAAATCCATAATTCTTTGTAAGCGGGCCACGGTCTGCGGACTGACAAAGAGTTCTCTGGATTGGATTTCGTCCTCTTTGGTCGGGGAAGGCATTTCGACCGAGTATTCCGCCTCTTTTCGAATGTTACTCGTATCTACCAAGCGAAATGGCCGATCATTTCCACAGAGAAATCTTCCAACATTTTTGGGGTTACCGACTGTTGCAGACAAGCCAATTCGCTGTACTCCCTGATCCACGAGTTTCTGAAGACGTTCCAATCCAAAGGAGAGTTGTGAACCCCGTCTGTCGTTGGCAAGCTGATGGATTTCGTCAACCACTACATACTTGAGGCTCCTGAGGTTAGTCCTTAATCGAGAGCCTATTAGAAGCACCTGAAGCGTTTCTGGCGTTGTGATCAAGATATCGGGAGGATGTAACGCCTGCCTTCTCCTATCGGATTGGGAGGTGTCACCGTGGCGGACTTCGACGGTCAGATCAAGCTGTCTGGCCCAAGTTTGGAGTCGCTTCAACATGTCTCGATTCAGTGCGCGGAGTGGGGTAATGTACAGAGCCTTCGTTCCAAATGTTCCTCTCTCGGACCGAATCCTCTCGAAGACAGGAAGAAGCGCGGCCTCAGTTTTGCCTGTTCCGGTTGGAGAGATTATCAATACATTTTCTCCAGAAAGAATAGCAGGGATTGCTTCCGTTTGAACCGGCGTTTCCCTGTCGAAACCCAGTTCAGTCAGAATATTTCTGATGTCTTTCGAAAGATAATCGAAGGAAGCTTTCTCCATTCTTTTTTTACTTCCGGGTTCTGGAATCAATGCCACAGTTTGTCTTCACTATTAAGCGCTCCCCTCCTCTTCGCAAGCTGACGACATTGTGAAAAGGTTAAGCTTAAGCGTAAGTTGGCCCAGAAGTTGAACCATGGCCGATTCAAGTTCAAACCCAAACAAGAGTGTCTTGGAGATTTTGAGGACAGTTCCCAACGAAAACGCGTTTTACTTTTACAAAGGAGAAGGTTCCCCTTCTGGACCAAAGGCAACCAGCCTTCGAGAGTTTCTTTCCGAGATCGAATCGGCTGATCCTGAGACCATCTATTTCCACTCGCAGAGACATGATTTTGAAAATTGGGTTCGGATGCTTGGCGATCCGACCCTTGCAAAACAAATGCAAACGATTTCATCACAGAATCTAACAGCCGCGGAAGTGAAGTCGAGACTGGTACGGATAGTAAGGATGAGGGTCGGCAAATTGAGAAAACTCGCTCATGAGGCTTGATTTTCCTCAGCTTTAGGTTTCCGGCCAATTTACTAATCAATTTCTCATGCATCTAGAAGCTTCTACTTGATGAGGAGATCGGGCAGAAATTCTTGTCCTGAGAAAGCCATGCGACATTCCTCCTGTAGCAGTAATTTTACAGTAATCTTACTTTTAAGGTAATTCAAGAAGTCTGAGATAAGCCACTCTAGAGAGAAATTAGTCATACTCTATCGGGCATTATGAAGAAGACAAAGTCCGGCGACCTGATCAAGAAATCAAAGAGAACGGACGATCAGATTAAATGCTTCCTTTTTTCTGTGGTGATTGAAATTGCCCGACTCGATGATAAAGCGAAATACTATCAGTTATTCATGCAACCTAGACATCGCTGATGCAGTGACTATGCTTGATTATGCGGTACAAGCCGAAAAAGTTGGTTTTTCGGCTATTTGGGCGTCTGATCATTTTCATCCATGGTTTCACACCGGAGCGAAAGAGACCCAGGCATGGATCTGGATGTCAACTCTTCTAGATCGGACAAAATCCATTCCTGTCGGCACTGGTGTAACAGCGTCAATACTGAGGTACCATCCGGCAATCATTGCTCAGGCTTTCGCCAGCATGGAGGCGATTCACGGCAAGCGGGTTTTTCTCACACTTGGAGCTGGGGAAGCTCTGAACGAACTTCCGCTCGGCTATGAGTGGATTGGAGTCCCGGAAAGGAGGGAACGTGTAGCAGAATCCGCAAGAATTATCCGGAAGTTGATCAACGAAGAATTTGTTACATTCAAAGGAAAGCATTTCTCTCTTCGGGATGCTAACCTCTACATGAAAGCGAGTTTTCCGATTTACATCGGCGCATCGGGGCCAAAAATGGCAGAGGTCGTTGGTGAACTCGGAGATGGCTTTCTTACAATAAAGGGAGCTGATTACGCCAAAGCCGAGCTATTTCCTGCAATCGAAAGAGGGGCAAGAAAAGTCGGGAAAACGCTCGATGATATAACAAAGGTTGTAGAGATAGATATGTCCTATCACGCGGACTATGATAAGGCCCTCACTCCCCTAAGGACGCAGGCGGGCACGTTGTTTCCGGAGGTATTTACCGATGCCATTTACGATCCGAGGGTCATCGAGAAGATGGGATCTCGCGTTAGCGATGAACAAATCGCAAGATCGTTTGTGGTCGCTCAATCTGCTGAAGATCTCATAAAACCCATCGAGAGTGCGTTCGACCTTGGTTTTGATCACGTTTACGTTGCGAGCCTGTCTCCAGATGAAAAGGCGTTCATCAAATTGTGTGGAGAAAAGGTTCTACCCTATTTTGAAAAGAAGTGGTGAAGAGTTCAATAGTTATGCCATAAAAGCCAACGCCTAGTCAATTTCCGGTTCTCAGACTTAGAATTTCTTTCACAATACCGACAAAGATCGCTTAATTAGTTCAGCTGGAGGTTGTTTTTAATCGTCTGAGTGCTTGTATTGCAACTTGTAATTGGCTCGACCGGATCCTTAGGCAACGCGATTGTCAACGAGTTAACGTCCTCCGGTAAGCCGGTTAGAGCACTTGTTCGAAATCCTACGAAGGCAAGAAAGATCTTCACCAGCCCTGACAAGGTCGAAATTGTAAAGGGGTCGGCTGTAGAAATTGAAACTCTGGAGAAAGCATTCGATGGTGTTGAGCTATTCCACAATTGTTTGAATGTGCCATACTCGCAGTGGTCTAGATTGCCTGAGATTCACAGAAGGATAATCGATATCGCGAGCAAGTCAAAGGCGAAAATGGTTTTTCCGGGCAACGTGTACATCTTCGGCCACAGCCAAACCGAAAAAGTTCGTGAAGATCATCCAAGAAACCCCTGCTCCAAGAAAGGGCGAATTCGATTGCAACTGGAGGAGACTTTCATGCGCTATTCGCGAGAGAACAAGGTACCGTGCGTAATCATGCGGTTTCCAGACTATTACGGTCCAAATTCCGCCTCCATTGCTGATGGGATATTTCGATCGGCAGTCAGTGGAAAGACGGCTCGCTGGTTCGGCAAACTGGATGTAATTCACGAGTTCATTTTCATTTCTGATGCCGCGAAGGCAATGATAATGGCTTCCGAACGCGCCGATGCATTCGGTCAAGATTTCAACGTTCCAGGACCGGAACCGATTCGTGTCCGCGATTGGATTAGCCTAGTTTTCAAGCAGGCTGGTTTCGAGCCGAAAATGGTTGGAACTGGTCGAATGTTTGTGCGACTGGCAAGCTTGTTCAACAGCACGGCTCGGGCGTTCGCGGAGATGCAGTACTTGACCGAGGAGCCACTTATTCTGGACGGGAGCCAATTCAATAGTTTTTTTGGATCAAAGTATCCGTCGAGGGGCTATGAGGATGGCATCAGAGAGACACTTGAATGGCTGAAAAAAGCATGATTCCGATATTTATCGCTCGTCTCTGATCGAGATAGGAGAGCTTTAGAAGTACTAAACTATTATCGAGATAAGGTGTGATTTCTAGAAGTTGCCCGATCATCTATTTGAGACCAAAGTTGTAGAGTTCAAGAAAAACCAGTTCAACGCTCCGATCGTTTTTGGAGGATTCGTGGGACCTGGACTGGTCGGGCTAGTTACCGCTGGCTATATGATTGAGAAGTTGAATCTGCACGAGATTGCTCACGTTCAGTCTCAGCACATACCGCCAGTCGCCGTGTTCGTCGGTGCGAAGCTTCGCCATCCGTTTAGGATCTACACCGACGACCCGGGAAAAGTAGTCGTAATGATATGCGAGATGCCGATCGACATTGAAGGGTTGTACGAAATATCTTCTGCTCTTCTCGATTGGACTGACCTGGTTCACGCCAGTGAAATAGTCATTCTCGATGGTGTCGGTGTGTCCGGAATACCGGAACAAAGAGAAGCCTACAGTGTTGCAAACGAAACTAGAATTAAGCAGCTAGAACAGAAAGGCATCGGAGCAATTCAATCTGCGATGATAGGTGGCGTAGGAGGGAGTATTTTGAATCAGTGTATGACTCGTAGGGTCAGTGGAGTTTCTCTTCTCTCTCCAGTTTCAATTGAAATTCCTGATCCGGGTGCTGCTCTTGTTTTAATCAAATCAATTAACCAGATTTACGATCTCAATATTGGAACCAGTGAGCTCGAACAAAATGTCGAAAGGTTGAATGAGCGATTGAGCGAAATGTCAGAGCAGTACCGGAAACTGAATGAACAGGTCTCGGATAAAGACAAGAGACTCTACGGTTAAACTTAATCAAATTAGTACAAGATGAGCTAGTGTGAGCTCCCGCTCGACTGTCATGGCAAGAAAGGGGATCGTCTCTTCATCTCACGAACTTGCCTCGTTTTGGGGAGCAAACGTGTTGCTCAAGGGGGGAAACGTGGTCGATGCCGCGATTGCCACCAGTGCTGTTCTCTCCGTCGTTCAAAACAACATGTGCGGCATTGGTGGGGATCTTTTTGCACTCGTTAAAGTTAACGGCAAAGTTACCGAGCTGAATTCGAGTGGCCGTGCTGCGGAAATGGCTACGATAGATTACTACGAAAAGAACGGCTTTTCGCAAATTCCGACGAGTGGCCCTCTATCCGCCAACACAGTGCCTGGGATGGTCAGAGGCTGGGGCGAACTTTTGAAACTAGGGACGATGGAGATTGGCGAATTATTGGAGCCTGCAATAAATTATGCCGAAGGTGGTTTCCCAGTTACCGAAAAGTACGTACAATCAATAAGAAATTCCAGACAGTCTCTAGGCCCCTTCGAAGAATGGAAAAGAATTTTCCTGCCAGCGGGGCGGATTCCCGATCCCGGATTCGTTTTCAAACAAAAGGATCTTGCGGAATCTCTTAGAACAATTGCGAAGTTGGGGGTTGATGATTTTTACGAGGGTGAGCTATCAAAGAGAATTACCGATGGAGTCGCCCGTCAGGGGGGCATGATTACTGCAGATGATCTCCGAAACCACAAATCAAATTGGAATGCCCATCCTCTTTCGACGAATTATCGCGGGATAAAGATCTATGAAACCTCGCCCAACAGCCAAGCTGCAACCGTCTTACTTTGGCTGAATATGTTAGAGAGTTTCGAGCTCGCCGAGTTGAAACTGGGTTCAGATAAGTTGAGCAAAGTTATGCTCGATACATGCCTAAAGGCCTATGCCCAGAGAGCAAAGTCAATTGCTGATCCGTCGTTCTTTCCGCTTCAACTGGATTTCACTTCAAAGAAATTTGCTGAAGAGGTTCTGAATTCAAAGGAAACCCATCGATCCCTTGGGTCGAAAGCAACTGAGGTTGCTGGCGACACAACGTATTTTGCGGTCGCAGACTCCGAGGGGAATTGTTTGTCAGTCATACAAAGCAATTACATGGGGTTCGGATCCGGACTAGTTCCCGAACGAACTGGATTAGTACTCCACAATCGAGGTTGCTATTTTTCTCTTGATCGTTCTCACCATAATTCGATCGCTCCGGGAAAAAGGACTTTTCACACACTGTGTGCCTCGCTGGGAGAGAAAGATGATGAAACACTGTTTGCGATCGGTTCTATGGGAGGAGACGTTCAACCGCAGATCCATATACAGCTTATGACGCAAGTCATCGACTTCAACGTGGATCTGCAGTGTGCAATCGATAGGCCCAGATGGATTGTCCCGATGACGATTTACGAAAGGCCATCAAAAATCTACTCAGAATTTGGGCCATCAAGAAGCATGAGTACGAACGGGTTAGAAGTTGTTCAGTCAGATGGTTTGTCATCTTTATTCGGTCATGCTCAAGCGATATATCGTAAGGAAAACGGACTTTTTGGGGCAGCCGACCCAAGAGGAGATGGCGCCACTGTCGGGTTCTAAAACGAAATGTCAAAAAGGACTCTGCAATCGCGCGATTTGAGCCGACACTCTGTTAACGTACTCCTCGAGCCTTAAGAGGATCGTTTTCGAAGTTATAACCCCAAGAATTTTTTCCTTCTCCATTACCACAACACGTCTAATTCCCTTTTCAGCCATGAGTTTGGAAACCGAATCAATTCCGTCAGTTGCCTGAACGGTTACTAGGTTTTCGCTCATTATCTCATTCAATACAACGCTACCAGGACTTCTATCATTTGCTGTAATTTTTGAAAGATAATCCCACTCCGTAACCATTCCCTTCGGTTTTCCGTTGAAGAACACAAGCACGAAACCATGCTTCTTCTCTTTCATGACCTTGGCGGCATCAAGAGCTGAAGTTTCGCCAGGCAGCGTTATGAAATCTGATTCTACAATATCTTTAGCATAAAGCACCAATTGATCGGGCACCTATCAAACAATACAAGAAGATGAATGGTTACGAACTAGGCACCGTACTTCCATAAAAATGCATTCGTAGGAAATTTGGTTCTAAAGTCTGGCCTTGATTTTAGGAAGACATCTAACTTTTTAATCGAAGCTCGGCTCGATTTCTCCACTTACTATGAGTTCATCAAGAAATACAAGATCTAAAGCTTCTTCGAATGCTGCTCTCTACTCACAATTGGCTAAGAAGATCGTATCGGATTCGGTTCATTTGAAACCGGGTGATTCAGTCACTATTGAAACTTGGAATAATGGTTTGGAATTTGCCAAGGAGGTTGTGAAAGAGGTGCGGAAGGTCGGGGCGCTGCCAATTTTGATCTTGGAAGATGAAGAAGCTTATCTCACGGGCTTGAAGAATACGCCCAAAGAGTCTCTGGGTAAGATGGGAAAGCACGAGTATAATCTTCTCTCGTCGACGGATGCTTATGTTTTCATTCCTGGTCCACCAATTTACACTTACGCACCAATGGTTACAAGAGAAGAAGAATCTGCTGCCACTTCTTACAACTCCTCGTGGTACGAAGCCGCCGGAAAGGCGGGAGTTCGTGGAGTTCGATTGACCTTTGGGTACGTACGGCAGGACGTCGCAAAACTTCTCGGAAAAAAACGAGACGAGATAGTCCGAAGACAGCTGAAAGCCTCTCTTGTAAATGCTGAGACAATTCGCAATTCCAGCAGACCAATTCTTTCCTTACTGAATGATGGTGTCGAAGCGAAATTAGAAACGGGGAGTTACTCTTTGACATTAGGATTGAATGGCGATACTGGCATTGAGGATGGAATCGCTGATGACGCAGACGTTGCGGCAGGAAACAACATATCATACATTCTTCCTGGAATGATCTGGAAAGAAGTCGACCCGTCAACTGCCTCTGGAAGCGTCAAGATTTCGGGCTCGATAACTCGATTGGGCCTTGTCGGAGAGAGCACTCTAGAATTTGAGAGTGGCAAGCTGGTACGTTGGAGTTCGAAAAATAAATCGACCCAGCAAAAACTGGACTCGATAATTG
>DATNHH010000115.1:0-5372 GCA_035605055.1 Nitrososphaerales archaeon | reverse complement strand
CGCTGATTATTGACTTTGAAGCAACGCGGGATACAGACCATGTCCTGGCTGTCTATCAGACCGATGGTTGCTGGGGCGCCATCGCAAAGTCGAATTTTACCGGCCTTCGATATCGCGAACCCGTCTATCGGTCGCTGCGCGAACTAGCCTTGAGCTACTTTGAGGATTACTTCAACTTGCTAGGTGAAAGGACTCTGCGCAGGTACTCCGCGCCAGTGAATCTCAAGCGTTTCGACCACCTGAACTGGATGACAACGGAGAAGCCAGTCTGGTTCATAGCAGAGTACTTGACAAAGATTCACCATTTTCCTCTGATCTCGGAGTCTCAGATCAAACGCCTCCACAGGGTTGATGAGCATTCGCTAAAAGCCGGTCTTGTCGGTCACTCGGTGAAAAATGAATAGACTCTCAGTGGAGCAATCCCTGAAATCCACGGAGTAAGGGAACCGTCAAGGGTTGGTCTATCGTTTAAATCTAATCTGTTGATATTTGCTCGAAGACAAATGGTTCTCAGATACTTTGGAATAAGAGTGACCGACCTCGACAGATCAGTGAAATTCTATACAGAGTTGCTTGGTCTTAGGAAAATGAGAGGAGGAAAAATGTCTCATGGTGGAAAATGGGTGCTGTTGGAAGATCCGCGTTCGCACCAGAGATTGGAGTTAAACTGGTACCCCAACAACTCTCCATTCGCGACGCCATTCGAAACCGGGGAGGGACTAGATCACATTGGCTTCAAAGTCCAAGATCCGTCTTCAGAGTTCAAGAGAGTCAGAGCAAAGGGGGCAGTTCCTGCACTTGTTCCGAAAGACAAGAATGGCGTAAAAGGAATTTACTATCTGAAAGATCCTGATGGAAACTGGATAGAGTTTTTCTGAACCGAATCACTCTGAACTGGACCTTGTCAGATTCCTTTGCTGCATGAAGTCATCTAGGTAACTTGTATGTTGGGCGTTTGCTTAGCCCGGGCAGTCGAGTATAAAGCCAACATTAACACTGTAAAAAAAGCATATGGCAAGGTTACCGTAATGAGAAGAGGTCCAGCAGTTACTGTACTTCCAAACAGTCCCGCCGCGATTACTGGACCAAGGACAGCTCCGACAAATGCGACAGTTTGAACAAAGCTGACAGCGCTGCCTCGACTGTAATCGGGGACGTTCGCTTGCGCAACAGCTGACAAGATTCCCCAGAATGAATTCATAAAAAATCCTACAACAAACACTACGACAATTGCAACTTCGAGGCTTGTAACGGAATAAAGTGCGAGTGTGGACAAGGTGGTAGCGACTCCACCGATGATTGCAGTCACCTTGCCCCCAATCCTGTCGTAGATTAATCCCGAAGTAATGATCCCCAGTCCACCGATTCCGACGGCCACGCCGAAGTAAAAGTCAATGGGAACCAAGGCCGCAGGGTTCAGGCTGAATCGGTCGCCGAAATACTGGACGGTGTATGTTACGTAAGCCAGGAAACCAAAATCGGCAAGAAGCATCGAAATTGCGACGACAAGAATATTCCTGTTAGAAATCAAGTTCCTGAACTCCCGGGACAGAGTTACAGAAGCGTCTCTAACCGGAGTCTTGAACCCTGATAAGTTCGATTGAAAAATAATCGTGAAAACAATCCCAATGAGTCCCATGGCGAAAAAAGGATACTGCCATCCAAGGTAATTCAGAAGTACTCCAGAGAGCGTGGGCCCGATGAAACCACCCAGATTATACGAGGCACTGACAAAACCTATCGCAGTTCCCTTCCGCTTCGGAAACATTGCAGCCGCGATCGAGTAGGTCGGCGTAGTCATCAGCCCACCGCCGAGTCCACTGAAAACGAAAAGTGGAGCAAACAAGGCAAAGTTCTTGATCAGTCCGCTCGCGCCGAGGGGAATGGAGAAAATAATCAAGCCAAAGAACACGGTCTTCTGCTCGCCGAACTTTGAGACGAGATACCCTGAGAGAGCAGTCCCTATTCCGACGGCTGCGGACGAGACCGAGACAAGAGTACCACTGACAGCGACCGAGATTGAAAAAGTATCTTGAATACTCGGAAGTAGAGGCCCGACCGAGAATCGAAAAAGGGAATAGACAAGGATCGGAAGAAGGACTGCAACAAACCGAAGTGGGCTACTTTTCTTGCTCGACAATTTCAATAAGACCAGTTATTTCAAAAATTATTGTTTTGTATGCCTGACGAACTGACAAACGGGAAGCAAAGCTAAGAATTATTCAGAAAAACAAAGATTTTCGATAGTTCGTGAGGATTTATTCTTAATCGTTCTTTAAATTCTAGTTCCCATTGATTCATACAAAAAAATTTTTCTGCGTTTCACACACGCGAGCACTTTTTGGCCGAAGAGCTACGTTCAAGCTCTGTAAGCTCAGAAGAGCTTGAAACGAGCTGAACGGAGCTTACAAAGCTCAAAACGCATTGAACGATTTCAAATTTCGGAGCCGCAAAAGAAACTGAACTACCGCTAACATTTCGGTTGTTGGTAAAGTCCGATTACTTTACCGGCAGGATCGCTAAATTTCGTAGTGATCTCTGGTAGATCAGCTCCGACAGGCTGCACTAGCTTGCCTCCGTTAGAGATGATGGCTTTGATGGTTTCTTCTAAATTGTCCACCATAATATGAATCACTAGGCTAGTCTTCGACGCTGGCTTTCGGCCAAGCACCCAGGTGCCGCTCATTTCAACTGTGTCATCAAAGGCAGCACGACCATCATTTCTCCGTCTGATCCGCCAGCCGAAAACTTGATTGTAGAAATCTGCGGAGCTCTCGATATCAATAGCAGGAATTTCGACGTAACAAATCTTGCCGTTAAGGTTTATCGAAGGCAAGAAAGATCGCGAAAAAATAACTTTGCGAAAATTGGCTAATTAGCCAATAAAATTGAAAGGAAAAATAATTCGTTTGAATTGAAACTAGACGTTAATCCAGTTCTGTCCGGGCTTTCTCTTCTCTTCGTATCTCTTTATGAAAGTCCGTCTGTTTCGTGATTTTGGAATAGGGCCCACTCTAACTCGTCCCTGAATCTTCGGAGTCTGAGACCTAACCTTACCTGCCTTTGTCAGCGAGCCGTGAGTTGGCACTAAGAATTACCTAAAGGTGCAACTATGCGACATCGCCTATAAGGATTATCTCTCTCGCAGATCTATCACGACTTTGGAACTAGAGTTCCAGTCTTGTCTCTCTCATATTTTCCAAACTCGTTCGAGATTCTTGAGAGCATCTTTTCGTCTAAAACGGGACCATCCCTGCAAAGCACAATATCTTGAATGCAGCAACTCCCGCAAATTGCAATCCCGCACTTCATTATTCTTTCAAGACTGAATTGCGCAGGAATCGAATTCTCCTTCGCAATATTGTATATCTGGAACATCATTCTTTCAGGACCGCATGCGTATATCATATCGAAACTAAATTTTTCTACGAGCTCCTGCACTTTCTCGTGAGCGAAGCCTTTGAACCCAAGTGAGCCGTCGTCTGTAGTCGGGAAAACATTCTCAACACCAAGTATCCGTTTCATCAACGTCAAAAATGGGATCTCTTCTCGGGTTCTAGCGCCTATGATTATTCTTGCCTCTAATGACTTTGAATTGCTAACTAGGTTTGCTAGTTTCATAATCGGCGCGATTCCTGTTCCTCCACCGACAAAGAGAACTCTCCGGGCTTTCTTTGGAATCGAAAAAGCAGTTCCGTACGGCCCCCGCACTCCGATCAAGTCTCCCACGCTGGCATTGTACAATTCTCGCGACCCCGCCCCCATCGCCTTGACTATGATGCTCGATCTCTGTCCGTAGGTTAGCGAAAGACTCATCGGAAATTCTCCGACTCCTGGCAGCCAGATCATCGCAAACTGCCCTGGAGATGACGCGAGCGAAATCTCGTCTTTGAAAACCAAAGTACGGATGTTGCTCGAATTCTGAACCGTTCTTTCGATTTTTGTAACTCTTACAGAGTCAATTGTGCGCATCGCCAATCATCCCATCCAAACTACTGTACCCATTTCTCTGCATGTAAGAGGAGATCCCAGTGTTGATATTCTCGAAAGTCTTGAGAAACTCGCCCGACATTGCGCTGCCAATCTGAACGCAGCAAGCTCCCGCAAGAAAATATTCTACAGCGTGGGACCAGTCAGAAACTCCCCCGACTCCTATGATCGGTATGTCAATCGAGTCATAGAGTTCGTAGACAGATCGGACGCCGATCGGTCTGATCGCGCTGCCCGAGAGGCCTCCAATCTCGTTTGATAAAATGGGTCGCTTTGATTGGATGTCGATTGACATTGCTCTAACTGTATTGATCGCAACGATCGCGTCAGCTCCAGATCTTTCGATTTCCTTGCCCCAGTTGGGGACGTTCATTATGCTCGCCGGCATTTTGACTAGGATTGGTTTACGGGTTATATCCTTCACAGCCGAAATTACTTTCGCCGATAGATTCAGGTCGCCTCCAATTTCCGAGCCGACGTCTTTTACGTGGGGACAGGAGAGATTAAGCTCGTAGGCGAGGAATTTCTCGCTGTCCACAGTGTTTGCAATTCGTGCAAAGTTTTCGGGCGAATCTGCAAAGATGCTGATTATCAGCGGAACCGAACCGGATTCTGTTTTGTTGAACTCTTCAAGTTCTCTAGCGAAAATTTCAACGCCCGGATTTGCGAGGCCGATTGCGTTTAGATATCCGGATTCAACTCCTGTCATCGTCGGATTTTTGTAGCCCTCTCTGGGTTCGAGTCCAACTGATTTTGTGACGATGGCCCCGCATCCACTGGAAATGATCCGTGGAAATAATTCGAAAGATATTCCCAAAACTCCCGACGCCAGCATCGTGGGAGAATCGAGGGAAAGCCCGCAAAACTCTACCGATATCTGCGACCGTTTTTTCTTACCGCGAAAGGAAGTCTTGGAGCGTTCTTCCACTTTCAGACCTGATCAATCACAAATTCACCAAACCCTTTAAGACTGACGGTGAAAACGTCAAACCCAGAAGATTATCTTTGAAAAAATTTCTCGTTGTGAGTGAGCTCGGGCTGCTCCTCCTCGATGATACAAAGCAACCGATTTCCAATTTTCCGTTTCCAAAGGAAGGGCGTGCCAAGAGTTATCTGGACGCGAGCTCCGGCACAATTTCCGAGCAGGAGATTTCTTGGCTGAAGGAAAATCTAAAGCTGGGAGATTTGCTATTTTCCGATTCTGGAGTTTTGCAAGGCCTTCGCGAGCTAACTAACGAAATTCAACCGGTTACCGAGTTGGAGCAAAGGGAGATTAGAAAGAATCAGATTCAGGTACTCGCAAAATCTGGCTTGGCGGGCTCGGTCGAAGAGGCCGAGGACTCAGTGAGAGAAGTTTCAGTTGAAATCTCATCCCTCCGCAT
>DATNHH010000114.1:0-3314 GCA_035605055.1 Nitrososphaerales archaeon | reverse complement strand
CTAAGAATTTGAGCATACAACCTAAAGTTTCTCAAGACAGAGATCAGGGTATGAAGAATGGCTTAGTCGAAAAAAAGCGTTTCAGCACTGATTCTGGAATTCCAGTCAATTCGTTTTACACTGCGACAGATCTGAAGGATTGGGATCAAAACAAATTAGGCTGGCCCGGTAGACCTCCTTTCACTCGTGGCCCATACGAATCTATGTACCGAGGAAAATTGTGGACGATGCGCCAATATTCAGGAATGGGGGATGCGAAAGAATCAAACAAGCGTTACAAGTACCTGCTTTCTCAAGGTCAGACTGGACTGAGCGTTGCATTTGACCTTCCGTCCCAATTGGGTTATGATTCGGACGCCCGAATCGCCGAGGATGATGTTGGTGTGGTTGGAGTTGCGATAAGCAGTCTTGAAGACATGGAAAGGTTGTTTGACGGTATACCCGTCGACGACATAAGTACTCATCTGAACATTAACGCGACAGCTCCCATTATTTTTGCAATGTACCTAGCGATGGCAGAGAAACGAGGGTTTGACATTTCGCAACTTCGTGGCACGTTGCAAAACGACATCCTGAAAGAATTCTTAGCCAGGAAGGCTTTCATTTTTCCCCCCAAAGAGTCGATCAGACTAGTTTGCGATATCATCGAGTACTCAATTATTAACACGCCAGAATTCAACCCCATCTCAATAACTGGATTTCATGTAAAGGAGATGGGTGCAAGTTCGGTTCAGGAGGTCGCATTCTGCTTGTCGGATGCAATCTCGTACTGTGATGAACTCGTGAAGAGAGGTCTTGTCTTTGACGGTTTCGCGCCTAACCTGAGTTTTCATTTTGCATGCGGTAGGGATTTTTTCGAGGAGATTGCAAAGTTCCGAGCGGCAAGAAGAATTTGGGCAAGGATTGCAGTTGAGAGATTTGGTTGCAAGAAAGAGGAGTCAGCGAGACTTAGATTTTTCTCGGGCGGTTCAGGGGCGGTTTTACCCGCTCAAGAACCCCTCAACAATATCATACGGAGTTCACTTCAGTGCTTGGCCGCAGTCCTGGGAGGCGCACAATCGATTCATGTTATGGCCTACGACGAAGCTCTTTCGATTCCAACGGAGGAATCTGTGCAGATCTGCCTTAGGACTCAGCAGATCGTTGCTTTTGAAAGCGGTGTGACAAAGACAGTTGATCCTCTCGGAGGATCATACTTTATCGAATATCTTACTAATGAGCTGGAGAAATTGATAGTGGAGAAGATGAAACAGATTGAGAATTCTTGGGGTGGGATGCCTACCGCTGTAGTCAAAGGACTCCCCCAACGTGAGGTGATAGAAAGAGCCTATCAACAGGAAATCGATATCGAATCGGGAGAGCGGCCGGTAGTCGGGCTAAACAAATTTGTAACGAACTCTCAAAGCCTGATCAAGATTCAACGTCCTAACCAAAGATCGTCATTGTTCCAAAAGAGAAGAGTGAAGGCTTTGAAGAAGAAGAGAAACAACGCGCTGGTTAAAGTGGCATTGGAGCAGGTTAGACAGGCGGCTCTTGACAACGGTACGAACATGATCCCGGTTCTCAAGGAAGCAGTGAAAAGTTATGCGACGGTTGGCGAGATTACTTCCATCATGAAGGAGGTTTTTGGGATATACAAAGATCCGGGTTTAGTCATCTCGTGAAAGATGAGCTTGTACTCGAATCCCGCATCGAGAACTACTCCAAGAACAATTAATTGATCACAAGAGATATAGAAATGAATTTTCCTAGAAAAGGGCCTCTAAGCGGTCTAAGAATTCTAGATCTTACACAGTTTGTATCTGGACCCTTCTGTACGCAGATCCTGTCGGATCTTGGGGCTAGGGTCGTGAAGGTTGAAAGACCGGTTTCTGGAGATCCGTACAGACAAGCTGGCCCAAGCTTCATCGACGGAGAAAGTACCTTGTTTCTCAGCCTTAATCGTGGGAAGGAAAGTATCACCCTCAATTTGAAAAGTGATGCGGGTCGAATAATATTCCTCAAGAACTTAGTCCCGAATTTCGATGTCATCGTGGAAAATTTTACTCCCGGGACAATGGAGTCTCTTGGGCTCGGGTACGAGTCCTGTTCCAAAGAGAATCCGATGATAATTTATTCGAACATTTCAGGCTTTGGAACTAAGGGCCCGTACAAGGAAAAAAAGGGATTCGACCTTATTTTGCAGGCTGTTACGGGAATAATGGATCTCACAGGAGAAAGCGATTCCGCGCCTGTAAAAGTAGGCATACCTTTGACCGATTTTGCAGCTGGACTTTTCTCTGCCGTTGGTATCTTGTCTTCTGTCTATGAAAGCAGGTCTGGCGCGAAGGGCTCAAAAATCAGTACATCCTTGTACGAAAGTTCTATTTCTCTTCTGTCAATTCTAGCCTGTGACTACCTGGCCTCAGGAAAAATTCCACATCGAATGGGATCAGCCAGCCAAACTTTTGCTCCTTATCAGGCATTCAAAGCAAAGGATGCCTACATCACAGTCGCGGGAGCAGGTAGCGAAGAGATGTGGTTACGGTTTGTAGGAGCAATCGAATTGTCGCATTTGTCTTCCGATCGCAGATTCTCTCTAAACAGTGACCGGGTGAAAAACCAAGAAGAACTGGCTAAAATCATCAATCGTAGATTGGTAGAAAGGAACGCTGAAGATTGGCTTCGCATCTTCGATTCATTTGGGGTACCTTGTGGGTTAGTGGGAACTTTGCCTGAAGTAATAGATAGCGATCAAACGAAGGCGCTGCGATTGATATCTGAAGTCCCACTCCACGGTTTGAGTAATGGGAAAACCTACAAGGCTGTTCGGTTACCACTCAGCATTGACGACAGTCCCATAGATCTCCGTGTCCACCCGCCGTCGCTTGGAGAGCATACGATTTCGGTACTCTCAGAAGTGGGCCTAAGCGAAGAGGAAATTAGATCGCTTAAGATTAGACATGTAATAACTTGATGATTGATTTATTTCGTTGAAAGAGCTTTACCGAAAGAGAAATAATTTGTTCAAGGTAACTGAACTGAACCATGTTGGAATCGCAGTTCTCAGCCTTGAGGAAGCCGTTCATACGTTTAGCTCAAAGTTCGGTTTGAAGGTTTCCGACAGGATCGATTTGAAAGCAGGTGGGCTTGCTATGGTTCTAGTTGAAACTGGGAACTGTATTCTCGAACTGATGGAGCCAACCAACAGCTCCGGAACGGTTGCAAAATTTCTCGAAAAACAAAAGCGAAATTCTATCCATCATATTGCTTTTTCAGTTGACTCTGACCTGCAGAGTGTCGCGAAGGATTTGGGAACTTTGGGAATCGATATG
>DATNHH010000113.1:0-4619 GCA_035605055.1 Nitrososphaerales archaeon | reverse complement strand
TGCAACTCCAATGGCCGTTACCCTCAAGCTAAGATCGTTCAATACGACTTTACCGGGAAGCTACTCGATTACAATTGCAGCCTCCAATGGAGAATCTAATTACACGCAGAATGTTTTGGTCAAAGTGATAAAATATCTCATAGTTACCGTAGGCACGAGTTTCCTTCCTCAAAACCTGACTGTCGTGAAAGGCTCAACAGTAACTTGGTTACGCTTGAACGGAATACTCAGCCAATCCGACGACGGATCGCACGACGTTGATTTCTCAACCGGCATCTCATTGATTTCCCCTACGCTTAACCAGTATGAATCTTGGAATTTCTCTTTCACTTCGAGTGGTGAATACTCCTATTATTGCAAGTATCATCCTTTCATGACCGGAGAGATCGAGGTCACTCCATCAAATTGATCTAAACTAACTCTTCTTCTCAAAGATCTCAATATTTTTCAAGTCAGAAATAATTACCGAGGCTGTCAGCTCAACGCCAGCGCCAAAATTGCGGACAGATATTTCTCCCAGAGTTTTCGTGTTGAATAATACCACGTTGAATCGGCCGTTGACTGCAAGTGGTGAATCCTTTGGCACCGTTCTCGGCTCTACCGAGATGCCCTCCTTTGTGATCTCCGAGACGAGCCTCATCTTTTCATCCGAGTCTTTCTGAGTAACATACCTAATGACCGCCTGAGCCTTGTCATCCCTTATCCCCCTGATCGCAACATCCCCCAGTGAGTACTTTGATTCCGGAAACAGCGCATTGGCAAGTATCGCGCTCTTTGCGCCTGCGTCGATTCCGTCCAGATCAACGCTCCAGTCCTTTTCGAGCACGCCGGTCTCTGCCGCCTTCTTGCAGGCATCATCAAATGTTAGCGAATGATCGTCTTCAAGCATAGAGAGAATCATCGTGGTAGAGGCGTTAAGTACCGCGCCCGCAGACTGGATCTCACCCTTCGAAATTCTCCTGGCGACATTAATCGCGTGCACCCCTCCACAGATAGTCGCACCGTAGCCGACTACCAGTTTCTTTTTTCTCGCAAGCTCGAAAATCTCAGAATAATAATATGCGAGCGCCACCTTGTTTGCGCTTACGAAATGCCTGCCAGAATCCAATATTTCTGTAGCCCGCTTCTTTGCCTCCTCGGCTTTCTTGTAATCGCTTGTTGTGACATCGACGGCAATCTGTGCACCTTTTCCAGATTTTTTCTCCACTCCAGAAGCGTCGAGGTTCTTACCCGAAGCGCTAGCCTTCCACTCGACCGCTTTCAACACATCAGCGGGTGTCCTTGGATATACCGTTCCGCTTGAATCTCTAATAGACGATATCGTGAATGATTTTTTTAGCCCCTCGTCCGTAGCAACTCTCTTTGCCAGTTCTCTCCCAATCGCTCCGAATCCAATAATATCCACTCCAAGGGCCAAATTGTGTCCGCTCCAAACAAAAATCCTGCGAATATAATACATTACTTGATTTCGCGTGCGGCAAGTTTTTCAAGGACTTTGGCGAGTATCTGTGTCCCCTTTTCTCCCTCGTCTTCAGCCATTATCGAATTGAAAAGTTGGTAAACTGTAGAGCTCCCGGGCAGTGTCAGATGGTTCTTCTCGGAGAGCTGAATTACATAGCGAAGATCCTTTAGCAGATGGGCTGCCTTGAATCCAGGCTCGTAATCTCTCTGTGCCACTTTGGGCCCCAGATTGGTGAGATTCCACGAATTCGCAGCGCCAGAGGTCAGCACCCTAAGTACATCTTTCAGGTCGAGCCCCGCCGACGATCCCAGCAAGAGTGACTCACAGGTTGCAAGAGTGTGAATTGCAACGGCCGTCTGGTTGCAGAGCTTCATGGCTTGCCCAGATCCGGAGCTTCCCATGTAGACGATCTCCTTGCCCATCGCATCAAAAACCGGCTTGCACCGATCAAAGACCTCTCTCTTCCCTCCGACCATTATCGTTAGAGTAGCCTCCCTCGCTCCCTTGTCCCCTCCCGTGACAGGTGCATCAAGAAATTCGATTCCCTTCTTTTTCAGTCTCGAAGAGATAGACCTGGCAATCTCCGGCGAATTCGTACTCATATCGATGACCACCAGTCCTTTTTTGGAACCGGCAATCACTCCATTTTCACCGAGTAGAACTTGTTCCACATCCGGTGCGTCGGTAACCATGTCAATGACAATGTCCGATATTTTCGCAACTTCCTGGGGACTGTCTGCTTCGCTCGCACCCCGCAATTGAAGTTCGCTCACCGATTTCTTGCTTCTGTTGAAAACTGTCAGCTGGTATCCTCGTTGCATCAGGTTTGATGCCATCTGCTTTCCCATTATACCCAGCCCGATGAATCCAATTCGTTCGTTTGGTTTGCTCACGATATTTCGAATATTTCCCAGAATTTTACTTGCTTACAAGCTTATCCGAGCGTAACGGATTGAATAACGCTCTAATCTATTTTCACGCTTGAAGACAAAAACACTTTTGAGGAGTACACCGAGAATCAAGAAACTTGGCTTAATTGAAACTCGCAAATTACGTTGATAACTCTGTGACAGCAGCAGGACTAGTCTGGAATTCCGAAATATTCCAGATTGCTGATCAAACAGGAACGGTATTCCAGAGCGTCGATCAGATCTTATCGAGTGATTCGGTTGGGTTTGTGCAAAGCAAACAATCGGAAATTACGCGGAAGCAAGGACTGGCGTTGAAGGCTGTAAAACTCAGGAGTCCAGTTCTCCATCCTGAGAAGATATACTGTACGGCTGTGAATTATGTATCTCACGGAAAGGAGCAAAACGTCAGTCCCCCGACAGAACCATATTTCTTTACAAAGTTCCGCAACGCCCTCATTGGCCCCGAAGATCCAATCCTTCTCCCAAAGATCTCAAACGAGGTCGACTGGGAAGTGGAGCTCGCCGTGGTGATTGGAAAGCGTGGCAAGAACATTTCGAAGGAACGGGCGATCGACCATGTTGCAGGTTACACTATTTCCAACGATATCAGTTTCAGGGATCTTCAGAAACCCGGCAAACAAAATTACCTAGGACAAAACTGGGTCAAGGGCAAGGGACTAGACAATGCTTTCCCGCTCGGACCGTGGTTAGTCACCAAGGACGAATTACCAGATCCATACTCATCCGAAATCTCGCTGTCCGTCAACGGGATCGAACGTCAAAAATCCAAGATAGGCGAAATGGTGTTCAAGATCGATTCACTCATCGAATATGTATCCGCAGGTGTTACATTACTCCCGGGCGATATTATCTCAACGGGAACACCCCTTGGTGTTGCGGCTTTCACGGGAGTACCTTACCTGAAGGCGGGCGATCTTCTCGAAGCGAAAATCGAGGGAATAGGGATTCTCAGAAATAATACAAAGCCGGAGTAATTCGAATTAGCGATTATTCCTTTGTGACCCGCGAGGATTTTGATTGTAAATTTTCGAATCCACCATACGTATTGTAAGAATATTTTTGCTTTGATATATTCTTAAAGGAATATAGCTTTCAATCGAGTTCAACTACTGCTTTTTGAAATTCGTCATAATTCGAATGTCGCAGCAGGAAACTATTTCGAACGTGGCTAGAAGTAACTCTCTCGCTGAGAATATCGGTAATACTCCGATCGTCAAGCTGGGTCGGATTATTCCGTCTTCAGTAAAAGCTACTGTTTATGCCAAACTTGAATTGAAGAATTTGGGCGGAAGTGTAAAAGATCGTTGCGCCCTAGCGATGATTGAAGACGCCGAGAAACTTGGTATATTGAAACCCGGGGTGAGCACGGTCGTTGAGGCGACTTCCGGGAATACCGGGATTGGACTCGCTTCACTTTGTGCATCTAGAGGATACAAGCTAGTTATCACGATTCCCGAGAAAATGAGCGTCGAAAAGAAATCGCTTCTTAAAGCATACGGGGCTGATGTAATCGTTACTCCGAACCTTTCGCACTCTGATCCGAACAGCTATTCCGAAATAGCTAAAAGAATTGCTAAGGAGATCCCGGATGCAGTATTCCTGGATCAGACAAATAATCAAGCCAATACGCTAGCTCATCTGAAGACGGGCGATGAAATTTTCAATCAGTTGAGGGGGAAGAAAATTTCGGCGCTGGTTGCAGGAGCGGGGACAGGAGGGACTATCAGCGGGGCCGGTAGCCAGCTAAAGAAGCTCGCTCCAGGGATTAGGATCATCGGCGTCGATCCGGAAGGATCTGTTCTTTCCGGGGGGAAGGATCATCCGTACAAGGTTGAGGGGATCGGCTACGACTTTATTCCGAAAACTCTTTGGCCGAATGTCGTGGATGAATGGGTGACCGTGTCAGACAAGGACGCTTTTCTTACCGCGAGACGCCTAGCGAGAGAAGAGGGAATACTTGCCGGGGGATCTTCGGGAGCGGCTGTCTTCGCTGCCCTCAATATTGCCCCAAGATTTGGTTTGAATGATAACATCGTCGTCATTTTACCTGACACGGGTGAGAGATATCTCTCGACCGTCTACAATGACGAGTGGATGACGAAAAACGGCTTTTTGGATAAAGCGATTTAATCAAGACGAAGTTCAATAAGAGCATCGAGTGTTTGTGATGACTGAACTAACTACAGAAAAGAGAACAGCTAAAAAGAAGCAATCTTCGATCTCGG
>DATNHH010000112.1:0-5484 GCA_035605055.1 Nitrososphaerales archaeon | reverse complement strand
CCCCGAGTATGCAGACAAATTTGTCTTTCTCTGGGGCCCTCCGTTATTTTTTGCAGCTCCCGCCGTTGGAACGATTTTCCTCCCCGTAGCAGGTCTGAACGCTCTAGTTTTCGATCCGTATGATTTGTTGTTTATTCTCTTTCTTCTGGCCTTTTCCACCCTGATGGCCGCCATGCTGGGTTACGCCTCTGCTGGAAGGTACTCAACGATAGCGATCGGAAGACTAGTCGTGCAGTACACAAGCTTCGAAGTCCCTCTGATAATTTCCATAATCACTCCCGCTGTACTTGCCGGGAGTCTTTCTGTGGAAGGCATCGTGGTGGCACAATCTCACTATTGGTATATCCTATTTGCCCCAATTAGTTTTGCAGTCTTTATCATCGCGACGCTTGCTGAGCTTGAAAAACCTCCCTTTGACATTCCCAGTGCAAAAACCGAAATCGTCGCTGGATGGATGACCGAATTCTCGGCCAGATCGCTTGCTTACGTGAAACTTACAAAGAATTTGAGTTACGTATTCCTGTCCGCACTCGCGGTGAGCTTATTTTTAGGCGGTCCTTCCGGGCCGGTCCTCACGCAGGCCTCTACCCTGCAGAACCTTCTTTACCTAATTTACTTTCTCGTGAAGCTCTTCGCTGTCGGGTTTGGAATATTTGCAATAAGGACCTCTCTTGCAAGAATAAGAATCGAGCAGGCGGCCAGCCTTTTCTGGACAATACTAACACCTTTGAGTCTCCTACAACTTGGAATCGTAATCTTTCTCCGGTGACCTGAAAGTGACTGAAGGAAATAAAGAGAAACAGCGAAAGATCGGAAATGCCATGGGTGAAATGTTCCGGACCGCCTTCCAGCGCCCGGTAACCAAAGATTACCCCTTCGGAGCCCCACAAGTTGCTGAGAGATTCCGCGGCAAACTCGACATCGATCCGGTAAAATGCACAGGTTGCGGCGTGTGCGAAGCCGTGTGTCCTGCAACTGTGATAACAATGATTCCCGTCGGCAAAAGAAAAGTCGCTGGCAGGGAAATTGAAAATAAAAGACCCGTGTTCGATCTCTACACCTGTATCTCGTGCGGGCAATGCGTGGATGACTGCAGGTTTGGTGCGCTGTGGCTGACACACGAGTTCGAACTCGCAACGACGGACAAAAATTCACTCGTAATGAACAAGGCGCTCAAAGTTGTCGTTTGAAGTAGCTCTTCTCCTTTCGATTGCACTGATAGCCACTGTCATAGCCGCGATGTTTTCCAGATCCACATCACTTTCCCTGATCATGTTATTCTATTCGAGCCTAATCCTCGGAATCATCTTCGCAACTTACGGTGGAATACTGCCGGGGCTAGTCCACATCATCACCTTCGCCGGAGCAGTCTCGGTGATGCTTCTCACTGTCACTTTGATGACCGGAGAATCAAAGTTGATGATTGGCTCGTTTCGTCTGGCACTGCTACTGAGCATCGTGAGCGTGCCTGTCGTCGGCGCGGCTACGTACCAATTGCTTCAAGGAGTTTCAACCTCTTCCACACAGCCATCAATTCCTGGAGTAACTTCGCTCTTCCAGTTCATCTGGGAATTCAGGTCTTGGGATCTCTTGATACTCATCATGGTCTTCGCCGCTTCGATGACCGTCATAGTCAATCTCTTTTCGAGGAAGAGTTAGACTTGCCGTCAGACCAAGTTGTCTTCATCGTTACAGCAGTCGTGCTCGTATTTCTGGGACTCGCATCGATGGTCTACTCCCGGAACCTGATCAAGACTGTCATGTCATTTCAGGTAATAGTCTTCGGCGCAAATCTCACTCTGTTTTCCTCCGGCATGGGAAGCTCGCAGGCATACATGTCCCAGACTTTCGTCCTGTTCTCAATATTCGTCGGCGCGAGCGTCGAGGCGGTGGCGCTCGCCCTAATAGTGATGATCCACAAGAAGTACGGTACGTTGAATCCGTGGGAAATCCGGAGACTAAGGCATTGATTTACGCGGCGTGGCTAGTTTGGTCGCTACCCATTATCTCGGTCCCTTTTGTGCCACTTCTTGGTGCAATCAATGGCAAAATCAGGAACTGGTTCACAGTCTGCGTCAGCGCCCTAACGGCGATCATTGGATTGTATCTCGCCATAACTTTCTCATCGCTGAGCTCAGAGAGCAGTGGTCTTTGGATACCATCTTTCAATCTTCGCATACAAATTGAAGTAGATGGGCTCTCCGTACTTCTTTCTGCATTCATTTCGTTTCTTTCGTTCTTGATAGTCCTCTATTCAATAGGCTACATGAAAGGCGAAAAGGGTCAGTCAAGGTACTACTCGTTGATACTCCTCTTCATAGGATCGATGCTGGGTCTTGTGATGGCCGGGAATCTTGTGCAGCTCTACTTCTTCTGGGAGCTCGTCGGGATTTGCTCAGCCTTCCTCATCGCATTCTATAACGACAAACCCGAAGCGAGAAGAGCGGGACTGAAGGCCTTCGTTGTTACCCGGTTCGGAGATATTGCGTTATTCATCGCAGTTCTTCTCGTCCTTTCTACTCTGGGAACAACTGATTTTGATTCACTAAATGTGGCGATTGGAAATCATTCAATTAGCACTAGCACAACCGAGCTTATCGGGATACTGATACTTGTCGGGGCAATGGGCAAGTCGGCGCAGGTTCCACTCCATGTTTGGCTGCCAGATGCGATGGAAGGACCGACCCCAGTGAGTGCCCTCATCCACGCGGCGACAATGGTGAACGCCGGAGTGTACCTCCTGCTTCGTGTGTTTCCTCTGTTTAGTACCTCAGAGCTGCTGCTTTCACTTGTGACGGCGGTGGGAGTTGTGAGCATGGTGTACGGCGCTGCCTGTGCGGTCGTTGCAGAGGACCTGAAGAGAATACTCGCATACTCTACTATCAGCCAGCTCGGCATAATGTTCGTCGGAATAGGAGTCGGAACTTCACTTGGGGCGACGTATCACCTGATTAGCCAAGGACTGTTCAAGGCTCTCGCGTTTCTCGCGGCCGGTTCAGTCCTTCACGCCACCGGTCTCCGGAACGTGGAGGAAATGGGCGGCCTCAGAAGGACGATGAAGTACACTTACATCGGTTTCTTTCTTTCGGTTCTCGCGATGAGTGGTCTCCCGCCGCTCATCGGTTTCTGGAGCAAAGACTGGATCGCGTCAACTGCCTTAACGACTAACGTCGCAGTGTCAGTCTTGATCATACTTTCCACAATCCTCACAGCTCTCTACGGGTTCCGAGCAACTTTCAAGGTGTTCCACGGCTCGTCTAAGCTTGAGAAATTACCTGTAGAGTCTCCGTCCATTATGATTCTCCCCATGGTGATCCTGTCCATCTCGGTCGTGCTGGGGTGGCTCGTTTTGGACTACCAACCTCTCCTGCCCCTGTTCAACGTACTCAAGGCACTTGACTTCTTGACAGTCGGAGCATCGCTCACGGCGCTGGTTATTGGAGCAGGAATCGCGTATCTTGCGTTTCAGAGTAAGATCGAGGCGACACAGAGGCTCGTACTTCAAAGCCCTCTTATTCAAAAGACGAGAAAGTCTCTTCTAGAAGGTCTGGGATTCGACAAGCTCTATGGTTTCTTGTGGACAAGGATCGTGCTCCCGTTGTCGAATGTTGCGAGCTCATTGCAAACTGGGCTATTAGGAATAAACGCAGCTCTGATGCTTCTGGCTCTTCTCGCTGTTCTTTTTCTTCTTGCCTCCCGAGTGTTTTGAAGTTGTGGTTAACGGACGTCATGGAGATCGAGTTCGCAGCAGCAATAGTGTGCCTTGCTGCGGATTTCGGAAAGAGATACTACTCAAAATGGCGGCCGTACATCGTCGGTTCAATAGCCACCGGATCTCTTGTCATCTCTCTAGCAATTCTGCTTGAGAATTGGGGATCGTATTCTGCGATCTCGACACAAATACAGCCGATTGTCTCTCCCTTTGCTTCGCTTTACGAAATCAATAGCTTCACGACCTTCGTCATCCTCACTGCATTGGTCATCGGCATCCTGGTTTCATTTTATTCATGGACTTTCTTAACATCAGAAGCTAACGCGGGTCCATTCTTCACCATTCTGTTGCTTTTGCTCCTGTCGGTGATTGGCGTAGCCTCATCCGGCGATTTCCTTACACTATTCCTCTTCTGGGAGTGTATGAGCATCTCCGCCTATGGTCTTGTCGCTTTCTACAAGGATTCCGCCATATCGCTCGAAGCTTCGCTGAAGTACATATTTCTCGCCGGAGTAGGCAGCCTCCTCGCTCTCTATGGAATCTCACTGGTTTACTCAATTATCGGGAGCATTCAGATCTCGGTAATTGGTACTTTGTTTTCCACAAACTCTGAACTCGGAGTCCTCGCCCTGCTGTTCATTATTTTGGGTTTTGGAGTCGAGGCAGCGATATTCCCTCTTCACACATGGTTGCCGGACGTCTACTCTGCTGCTCCAACTCCGGTCAGTGCGATCGTCTCAGGCATCGTGACCGAGACTGGAATTTTTGTACTGCTCAAAATTGTGCAGCCGTTCATTGGGGTAACGGGGCTGACGGTATCGGGAAGCCTGCTGAACCTTACTCCGATTCAAGATATTCAGCTTGTGCTCGCGGTACTAGCAGTTATGACAATGCTCGTTGGGAATCTCGGTGGATTCGCCCAGACAAATATGAAGAGAATTCTGGCATACAGCTCGATTGCTCAAATGGGCTACATGCTCGCTGCACTATCGACGCTCACCATGGCCGGCCTGGTAGCCGTGGTTTTCAACATCTGGAATCATGGAATAGTAAAGTCAGGTTTCTTCCTTGAGGCGGGAATGGGAGGTAAGAACTTTGAAGACTCTGAGCTCGCGAATCTTCAAGGTCTCGGACAGCAAAACAAATTTGCCGGTATCATGTTTGCCTCCTCATCTCTTGCGATAGTTGGATCGCCTCCCTTCGGGATGTTCTGGAGCGAGCTATTCATTGTCGAAGCGTTGGTCTCCAAATCCTCTTCATTATTTTTGGTTCTTGCGGCTATCGTCGTCTTGAACATCTTCCTCTCCATTGGATATTATATCAAAATAATAAACAAGGTCGTGCTAACGCCTTCTCCTGACGGCAAGTCCTGGCAAAAGATTTCATCAGGACTTCTACTTCCTCCGATGATCTTCATTGCTCTGAGCCTGGTTAGTGGACTGGTGCCGTTTCTATTGCTGAACCACATCACGTAAATCATGCCATGGGATTCTAGTTTAGGGAAAGTCCCCTTCAAGATTAATTGGATGAAACAAAAATGAGCCGAGAAAGAGTGATAGTCGAAATCGAAAACCTCGAGCAGGCTCTAAAGCTCGAAGAGACCGTGAGGACTGGTTACTGCGATCCTATCGCGGAGAACCTGGTGGCTTGGATTGCTGTCGAGGAAGACCTAGTAAGTAGCTATGAAAAATTGTCGAAAAAATATTCGCAGCAGGGGCCCAATAATACAATAAAGGAACTGAGTGAAGAATCAAAAAATAACATAATAGTCC
>DATNHH010000111.1:0-3948 GCA_035605055.1 Nitrososphaerales archaeon | reverse complement strand
ATTGGAAATAGGAGTTCCAGTCGGAACAACGACATTAATGCCGATCTTTCGAAGTTTCTGAATATCATCGAATGGAATGATCCCTCCAATCGCCGTCGCAACCTTCCAGCTTTTTCTTTCCCGAATTTCGTCCATCAACCTTGAAGCGACTTTGAGATGAGTTCCAGAAAGTATACTCAAGCCAATTATATCGACATCTTCCTGGATTGCTATCTGTATGATTTGTTCAATTGTGCCGTAAAGGCCAAGATAAATGACTTCGAATCCTGCGTCTCGAAGTGCTTTACTTACGACCAGAGCTCCCCGATCATGTCCGTCGAGCCCAGGTTTCGCCATCAATATCCTTGGAGGCCTTTCCAAGACTATCGACTCAGATCTCCTGATGATGGATTTATTCGAATTCTTTTTCGTCATCGTGGTACTATCCAGGGGTTTTGTGAATGATCTAAACTATTGCAGAGGTAGTATAATTATTACGCTCCCTTGGTTTCCTGTAGTATTCATAGAAATTCAGAATGGTTGTGATCGCCATTCTACCTCAGAATCAAGCGCCTTAGCAATCAATATTTTCTTGGTTTTAGGTTGGAACCGATAATGGTCGCTTCACGGGAGTCCACCAATAAAAGTAAGATATTTTCGATCCTAAACAACAAGATCGATTCTCTTGAGAACGATGGCAAGAATCTCTTCGAGAGTTTGTTAAGGTTCAACACTGCTGACCCACCCGCAGCGAATTGTCTCGAAGCGCAGGAGTGGCTACAAAAATACCTCCGTGAAAACTTGGGTGCATCGACGGAGACTTTTGGGGATTTTGCAGGCGATCCCCATCTGGTTGGAACTTTGAAATCTACAAGCAACAACGGTAGATCTCTAATTCTGAATGGTCACATCGATGTTGCTGAAGTTAGGCCGGACGAACAATGGATCTACGGGCCTTTCAATCCCGAACTCAAGGATGGCTTGTACTATGGAAGAGGTGCAAGCGACATGAAAGGCGGTCTGGTAGCGATGATGACCGCGATCAGAGCCGTCAGGGAAAGCAAGATCGGTCTGGGAGGAGAAGTAATTTTTGAATCAGTTGCAGGCGAGGAAGCTGGTGAAGCGGGGACAAAGACCTGTATCGATCGAGGCTACAAGGGTGATTTTGCAGTAATTGCAGAGCCAACTAATTTCAAAATTCAGGGTCAGGGCGGGGTAATTACTTGCTGGCTCAAGATAAAGAGTAAGACAACTTTTCACGACGGAACGCGAAGGAGAATGATTCACGCGGGCGGAGGATTGTATGGGGCAAGTGCAGTGGAGAAAATGGCTAAGCTGATTTCTTCCATCCAAGACTTGGAAAGACACTGGGCGGTTATGAAATCTGATCCCCGAATGCCTCCGGGAAGCACAACGATAAATCCTTCCTTCATTCAAGGCGGTAGACATCCGGCGTTCATCGCCGACGAATGCAAACTGTGGCTAACTGTCCACATGTTGCCAAATGAAACGTACGCACAGGTCGAAAAAGAAATCGAATCCTGTCTTCTCGCGGCTTGTCAATCAGATCCCTGGCTCAAGAATAATCCAGTAGAGTTCAGCTGGGGAGGGAAATCGATGTTTAGAGACACTGGAGAAATCTTTCCTTCCGCTGAAATCAAGGACGATTCGCCGCAAACTCTTGCATTGAAACGTGCTCATTCATCAGTCGTTGGAGAACCAGAGGCCGTATCAATAATGTCCTCAGTAACTGATGCAGGATGGTTTGCGGAGGCTGGAATTCCTGTCGCAATCTATGGCCCAGGAGATCTTACTCAGGCACACACCATCGACGAGTATGTGCGATGGAAGGATGTCCAGACAGCCGCCAAAGTTTATGCCCATTTGATGATAGACTGGTGTGGAATCGATTAGTTGCATCGAATGAAATTTGGTGTTCATCTGCCTAACTCAGGAGGAGAAGCAGTCTATTCTGATTCTCTCGCAGAGTTTGGTATCATCAAAGATATCGCATTGGCATCGGAGGAATTAGGTTTCAATTCTGTTTGGGCGAACGAGCATGTCACATCACCGACCGATCAGGCATCGATGAGTAGTAAGTTCTATGAACCAATTACGTTGCTTTCATCTCTTGCATCGATTACATCCAAAATATCACTTGGCACAGCCATTGTTATTCTGCCATTCCGCGATCCCTTCATTATTTCAAAGGAGATAGGAACCCTTTCTGAGCTATGCGAGAACAGATTTGTATTTGGAGTTGGTCCTGGCAGGTTTGAGCGAGAGTACGTCACACAAAGGAAGAATTGGACAGAACGCCTCAGGATTTTAGATGAACAGATCCGACTGATTCGAGAACTAATTTCGGGAAAAAATGTAAATTTTGAGGGAAGGTATTACTCTTGCAAGGATTTCTCGATTCGACCCGCCTCTATTGGACTACCAATTGTCTTGGGGGGATCTGGTCCGCATGCGCTCAAAAGAGCGGCAAGAATCTGTGACGGGATCATGCCAGGTCACATTACAGTTGCAGAAGCAAAGAGCATTCATGACTCAGTATCAGAGGAGCTTTCCCGATCGAGGTCAGCGAATTCCCGTGTCGACACATTTGCGTTCTACTCTGAGATAATCGTGAGTATAGACGTTGATCGTGAAAAAGCAAGGTCAAAGTTTCTTGCGAATAGATATGTGAAAAAAGTTCCCTACGCCACCGATTTGAGCAACAAAGCTCTGATCGGAACACCTGAAGATATTTTGGAAAAAATTGTAGAGTATGAACGAGCTGGAGTTAGGGAATTCGTGTTGATTTTTGCCGATGAAACACGATTCGAGTTTCTCAATTCAATGAAGTTGTTCTCGACTAGGGTAATCGCCTGATCGGCAACTGATCAATTGCCTGAAATCTAATTTGCTAGCCATGATTTCGAACAGAATCAGAATTAGATTCTCGGATCGACCAAGTCATCCTTAAGGAACTTTGCTTTCGCTGCTTCAACGCAGATAGGAAATTCCGCAAATTGGTCGTCAATTCCAAAATACTTGCAAATGCTACCTATGAGTTTCTTCTTCAATTCAATTGAATTGTGGTTGAACATCTTATCCAGGTTGGACCAGTATTTTTTCGGATCCTTCACGGCTATTCGCGGATCAATGAAGAAACCTATTGAGCTTGCAGCTTGGGCTCCCAATGCGCTCTCCAGTCCAATATTGATGCCGTTGGTTAGCTTTTGACTGAAGGTCATTCTTTCGACATAGGCCGAGCTGCTTTGCAAACGAGTCACTCCTTAATTTTTCCGTTCAGACTTTTCCTTGATGACTTCGACGTCCTTCTCATCTGTAGTTGGTTCTTTCTTTGTCTTCCTTTCGGTTCCAGGACCGAATGCTTTGTACGCCCTCCACAGGACGAAACCAGAAAGGAACGCCATGGAGAACGAATGGACAATGAGACCGTCCAGTTCGTATTGTTGAAGCGGCTGGAGATAGCCGAGATTGATAGCTATCGCCGGAACTTCTGCCATTACTACTACAAGGACGAAGACATACAATTCAAACTGAAAGGAGCTGACTGTTCTGCTACGCATAGATAGTATAGCGATTAGGCCGAAAGCTACGAAAATTAGGGCTAGGCTAAGGTAACCTGCCGCATTAAGTATCATCTGAGAGGAGGGACTTGTTGGATCGAAACTAAGAAGCGATGGATCAAACAATAAAATCTAACCGGCCCGTTTGAGATAATATGCGCTGAAAGCGACCAGTACCATCCAGCTCAGAGGTTGGATGACCGTTTCTCCCAAGAAACCAATGAATACAGAATTGTACGCGATGTTATAAAATTCAACAAAGTGGTAAAGACCGTGAATTACTAGAAATAGCGCTAGAAGTGTTGTAAGTATTCTTAAGGGGCCGATTGCGTTCTTGATCCGCAAGGCGAGAAAAATTGTCAAAATTGCCGGAACAATTATGACCAAA